>PBQF01000066.1 GCA_002724975.1 Parcubacteria group bacterium | reverse complement strand
GAGATCCATTTAATCTTACTTTGGCTTAAACCAAACATTCTTAAAGTATACCCCACGAACTAGCTCTACCTTTACCCTACTCTCCCAACGATTTTTGTGTGTTTAATAGCTATTAATTATAGGGTTATTTTTGATTGTGTTTATTTGTATTGAAGTGATAAAACCAGTTCTTTTATCTGTTCTACTACCTCTTTTATATGCTCTTTTGTGATACCAATATTAGGATTCTCTACATCCCAGAAAGAAACTTTTGAGCTCTCCAGCAGATAATCTGGACATTCGCTTTTCTCCGCCATTACGATAATCTTGTCTACCCAGTTTACAAGCTCAGGCATAATCGGTTTGCATACATTTTCAGAAATATCTATTCCTTTTTCTTTCATAACTTCAAGAAATTGCTCAAGTTCTGGAAAACTTTTGAGTTTCCTGCCCTCCAAATCCTCTTTCTTAACCCAAGTCCCACACGATTCCACCAAAAATTTAGACATCGGGTGTCCGAATTTTTGGTATGTTTGGTTAAAAAATGCCTCCGCCGCTTGACTCCTGAACATATTTCCGCGACAAACAAATAGTATGGCCATAATTTAAGTATAACAAAAACCCTTACTTAGCGCTTTCAAATAGTCCAATTTAAACTGAACCTTTTGTTTTGTGGTACAGTCAAAACAAGGAGAAAAAGCACTCAGAATTAAAATCATTGATGTTCAATATGTCGTACTCACTAAGTTAAGTTGATTTACTCCTTTTATATAAATAAAAATAAAAGGCATAAATTAAAAAAGTTAGCCAGATTGGGAAAACTTTTACTCCAACCGAAGAGAAAGGAATACTTGAAAACATTTCAACGACTCTTATTTGATAATTTAAAAGAATAAATGAAAGAAAACCTGGAATAAATCCAAGAAAATTTAAAGCAAGACCTAAGATTGAAGTAATGAATCCAAAAAACATTGTAAAAGGAATGAAAGGTAAAACAAGAATATTTGAAACAGGAGCAATTAATGATATCTCCCCTATTTTATTTAACAGCAGTGGCAAAATAAAAAATTGAGTAGCCAAAGTGGCGGATATTAATTTTCTTAACTGGTATTTCTCTGGGATAAATTTAAGTTTCCCTTCTACAATAGGAGAAAAATGTATTAGGCCCATTGTGGCTAGAAAACTTAATTGAAAAGAGGGGTCAAAAATAAGAATCTTCGGATTATGTAAAATCATCAAAAATCCAGCTATAAATAAGGATCTTGTAATATCATATCTCCTGCTAAAAACTCTCCCCATAATAACAATCAGGGCCATAACACTAGCCCTGACAATGGTCGCCGAAGCGCCTGTCATAATGGCAAAAAATACAATCGACAGAGCACCTAAAGCAAGACTGGTATGTATCGGCAGAAAAGAAAGGGACTTCAAGATAGAATCTGCTATAATCGTCACATTGTAGCCGGAAAGAACCACGACATGAATTAGACCAGTTCTTCTAAAATCTCCTTCCAAATCTTTTCCGAGTGATTCCTTAACACCAAAAATAAGCCCGCTTAAGTACTCCGATTCTGGCGAGGGAATAATTTCATTCATTTTTGAAATTAAAGTCCTTTTAATTGAAAAGAGTTTTTCTTTTATGAAGTTGCCGCGGCCAGTATCTAGAACTTCAATTTTAGGAAAAAGCATTGAGTAAAAAATTTCATCTTTAGAAAGATAATTAATGTAATCAAATTCCCTATTATTATCGGTAATAAAGTTTTTAGGTGTCTTCAAAACACCTTGAGCAGAAATTAAATCTCCATAATTAAAAATGTCAGCTCTTTCAGATGTGATTAGAACTTTTTCATCAGAATTCTCGGGTTTAATAATAAGTTGAATAGAATTTTCTCTTTTAGATGGCTCTTCAATTATAATCCCAGTAATTTCTGCTTTTTTCCCTAAAGAATTATTTAAAATAAAATTTCTGTCTTGAGCAAAATCCATTCTAAGTGCCCCCAGAGAAAATAAAACTAACGAAATGGAAATTAGAACGAACTTCCTATCAATTAGTGCGACAACTATAGAAATTAAAAAAAACAGAGCTAAAAAACTTAAGCCCAAATTAAAAAATGACCAAAAGGCCACTCCAAAAACAAAACTTGTTATTAAAGAATAAAATACTCGGTCAGACATTTAAGGTACCCTGCTCCCCTCTATTCATTGCTTCATTAGCTAAACTATCAGCTAAATTGTTTTCTCCTCTCGGAATATGGGTGAAAGAAACATTTGGAAAATCCTTCACTCTTAAATTAGACACTTTTATAAATTGAGGATAAAGAGACTCTTCTTTTATTTTGTATTCCCCCGAAAGCTGTTTTTGAACCAGCTCGCTATCAAGACGAAAGTTAAATTCCATTTCTCCTATTTTCTTACCAAAAAGCTTTTTTAGTTCGGAAAAAGCAGTTATTACAGCCTCATATTCAGCAAAGTTGTTAGTGGTTACACCAAGCGATTTTGAAGTTTTTTTAAGGATATTCCCCGCCTCGTCGGCTATAACTACCCCCACTCCAGCATTACCCGGATTTCCCCTTGAGCCACCGTCTGTATAGACAATTATCTTTTCCATCGCTAGATTATATCAACAATTCTAAGACGAAGCTCTGGGAAGTTCCTGAAGTAAGATTTTTCAATCGAAGCAACAATACTGGCTTTCTCCCCTTCCTTAATTGGTCTTTGGAAACTATTTTCATCAGAGAAAAAGCTAATAGCAGAAATTGGTCTGTTAGAACCATTTGGAAATTCTAACTTTAAATGCTCACTATGCTTACCAAATTTCTGTAATTTAGGAAGCGGTAAATCATCAAAAATAAAAACTGGCTTTTCATTACCAGTACCATATGGAGAAAGTTGCTCAATTTCTTTTATCACATCCCAATTTATATCAGAAAGTGATAATTTAGAATCAATAAGAACTTTTTCGTCATGACTTTTTGTTTTTTCGTCTTTTTTAAAGTGTTTTATAATTTCTTCTTCTAAAAAATGAATTTTCCCTCCAGAAATCCCAAAACCTCCAGAAAATTTGTGCCCACCAAAATGAGTAAAGAAATTGTCGGGCATTTTTTGCATTAACGAAAAGACGTCTGTCCTCTGGTCGCTACGACACGAACCTTTTATTTCCTTGTAACCATTCCTGCCCCATAAAAATACTGGCCTATTAAATGTGTCAGCCAAGTTTCCAGCAACTAAACCAAGAATTGATGGAACCCATTTTGGATTTCCAGCAACAATAACTGGCGGAATCTTTTCCATTTTAGAAAGTTTTCTTTTAATTTCTTTAACAATAGTCGCTGTTAAAATTTTTCTTTCATTATTTAATTTACTTAATCTTTCAGCTCCCTCTTTAGCTTCAACAATATCTTCCGACTTCAAAAGATTGAAGGCTGTATAAGCTTCGTCCATTCTTGAAGCGGCATTGATTCTAGGAGTAATGACAAAACTTATATCGTCCTCTGTTATAAAATTAGCGCTCAACCTAGCCTCGTTATAGAGATTCTTCAGTCCATATCTTCTGGTTTTTTTTAAAACCAAAAGACCATAATAAGAAAGGATTCTGTTTTCATCAATTAACGGGACCATATCAGAAATAGTGGCCAATCCAACCATATCAAGAAGCCATTTATCCCAACCGTTTATTATTTCAAAATTCCCTCTTTCAATAAGAGCTTGAACAAGTTTAAATGCAACTGCAGCACCACAAAGTGATTTAAAGGGATGTTTGTCTCCTTTTTGGTTTGGGTTAACTATTGCCAGTGCTTTCGGTAATTCCCCATTAGGTAAGTGATGGTCAGTTATGACTACATCGATTCCTAACTTATTAGCTTCTTCAACCTCTTTAACATCATTAATACCACAATCGACGGTAATAATTAAATTAAACTTGTCTTTTGAAAAACTTTTTACCGCATCAATGTTTAAACCAAAACCTTCGTCATTTCTGTGCGGAATATAATTTTCAAAATTATCAAATCCAATCTTTTTAAAAAAATCATGAAAGATTACTGCCCCCGGAATACCATCCGCGTCATAATCGCTGTAAATTAAAATCTTTTCATTTTTTTTAATTGCCCCAAGGATTCTTTCAACCGCTTTTCCCATATCCTTCAACAAAAGCGGACTGTTTAAATCTTCGTAGTTGGGATTAAAAAAATTTTCTGCCTTTTCTTTTGTGTCTATTCCTCTGTTGAAAAGGAGTTTTTGGGTGAGTGGAGAGTATCCTGATAGTTTTTTCTGGACATTTTCTGGAACTTCTTCTCTAATCTGGTAATTCTTCATCGTGAGAGTATTTTATCATATACTTAGGTGGCTATGGATGATTGTATTTTTTGCAAAATTTCAAAAGGAGATATCCCGGCCGAAAAAATATATGAAGACAAGGATATTTTAGCCTTTCTTGATATAAGTCCAATTAATAAAGGCCATGTGGTTGTCATACCAAAAGAGCACTTTTCCGATATATTTGAAACTCCAGACGAAGTTTCCTCAAAGCTCATTTCAGCGACTAAAACAATAGGAAAAGCCCTAAAGAAAGCCATGGAAGTTAATAGGGTTATTTTAACCATTTGGGGAGAAGATGTGCCTCATACTCATATGCACGCCATCCCCAAAAAGAAGGACGATGATATGTATTTTTGGAAGCAGGGGAAATATGACGAAGGTGAAATAAAAAAAATTGGAGAAAAGATTCGATCTGCTTTTTAAGCCTGATTTTTAAGTGCTTCTAATCCTGGAAGAGTGCCAGAATAAATAAACTCTAAAAGAGCACCACCAGCCGTCGACATAAAATCAAACTCGTCTTCCAGTTTTAATTTCGATATAACAGCAAAAGTATCCCCTCCTCCAACAACAGATTTAGCGGGGCTATCTATAATAGCTTTGGCTAAATCTATTGTTCTATCTCTAAAACCTTTTTTGTAATCACCCAATGGACCGTTCCATAAAATAAACTTTGATTTTGAAACTAATTCTTTAAGTTCAATCATCGCTTCAACTCCAATATCAAGAATCATGTCGTCAGATTCAACTTCCGACGGTTTTTTAACAAAAATTCCGTCTTTGTTTTTTACAGTCACATCCTTTGGTAAAATTAAGTTTTTCCTATCCAAATAATCTTCAAGTTTGTAATCTTTGCCCGATAATTTTGAAATTCCCATTTCATAACCCTGAACTTTAAAGAAATCGTTGGCTAAAGCTCCAGCGACATAAACATAGTCTGCCTTTTCAAGGTATTCAATGATTAAAGGAATTTTAGTTTCAAATTTTGCACCACCTAAAATAAATAGAAATGGTTTTGAAGGATTAAGAACAGTCGAAAGATTCTTAATTTCATCTTCAAACAGGAGCCCGTAGTAAGAAGGAAGTAGTTTGGGTAAACTAATGAGAGAAGCATGTTCCCTGTGCGACACGGCAAAAGCATCGTTAACATAAATATCTGCCAGTCTTGATAGTTCATTGGCAAAATTTATATCATTTTTCGTTTCTCCTTCATAAAGACGTAAATTCTCCAAAAGAATAACATCTCCTTCTTGCATTTTCTCGATAGCGTCTTGGGTCTCTTTATTAATACAATCTTGAGCAAAAGTAAGAGGTATTTTTTCTACTAAATGGTCGTAAACTGGCTTCAGAGTTTTGGACTCATCTTCCCAAATATGGCTTATAATAACAACTTTTGCTCCTCTTTCTTTTAGATAATTGATGGTTGGAATAGACTTTCTAATTCTGAAGTCGTCCTCGACTTTACCATTTAATACGGGAACATTAAGATCAAGCCGGAGTAACACTCTTTTGCCCTTTAAACTCTCTGCTTCCTTTATACTCTTAGCTCCTCTTATTATTTCTTCCATTATTTTATTCCATCTGCTATTTTGATTATCTCCAAGAAATGGCTTGCTATTAAACTTTCATGTCCAACCAAAAGACCATCAACTTCTCCTTCTTTAATTAAACTTTCAGTATTTTCTGGACCAGAAGAACCACCGTATAAAATCTTTGTTTCCATTACGGATGCGTCATAGATATTTTTTAAAACTTTTAGAATAAAAAGTTTCATTTCGTAAACGTTGGCTGGTTTCATGGCTTTATTTTTACTTTTACCAATCGCCCAAATTGGTTCGTAGGCGATTATAATTTTACTTAAATTATTTTTTGAAATACCCTTTAATGATTCTTTTATTTCTTCTTCAATAAAACGCAAATATTCTCCGTCATCATCTCTTTCACTTTCCCCGATACATAAAATAACATTTAAACCAGCGGAAATAGCAGTTTTTATCTTTTTATTAACGATTTCATTAGTTTCTCCCAGAGCTCTTCTGTCAGAATGTCCTAAAATCACATAGTCAGCTCCTAAATCGGTAATTTGATAAGGTGAAATCTCTCCAGTGAAAGAACCATTGTTCTCCCAAAAGGAATCTTGTGCTCCAAGAGAAATCTTGCTACCGGAATACATTAAAGAAAGCTCCCCCAAATAGACAAACGGAGGACAGATGATTGTTTTTACATTTGAAAACTTGGGAGCGTTATTTTTTATTTTTTTAAAAAGTTCGGTGGCAGCATCAATGTCTAAGGGGTTCATTTTCCAATTAGCAATGATGATTTTCTTTTTCATAAGGAGTATTCTACCATTTTTCACCCCCACACTTTTCACACGAAAGTTGTGGGTGTTTATTCAATCTCTTTCCAGCTATTTATAGAGTAGCCATCAGAGAGTTCAGAGCTAAATAATAGGTTAACAAGGCCAGTATCGTAAACTACTTGGGCATTATTTTCTACCTCTAATTGATAAGAGGTCACTTCCTTTAAATCAACATTATTCTTGAGTTGGGTAATTCCATGTGGGGCGTATACCAGTAAATCGCCCACAGCACTATTCTCTACAACTATAGCTTTGGTGCTTCCGCTATTTTCTTCGGCGTCATTGTTCATAGAAATTAAGAGAATAAAATTGTTATTTGGGCCAGCAAAAGTGGTATTATTTTTTAAAAGTATTGTTCCAGAACCAGATTCGTTAGATTCATTATGAGCAATAATGGCTACGCTGTTTGAGCCGAGAGATTGTGATATTGTCATTTCCACATTATTTTCAACTTCAATATTCCCCTCAACCCAAATGGGTCCAGCTAAAGTAATAGTAGGGCTACCTTTAATGGTGAGAGTGTCACAATTGAATTTTATCGGACCAATGATTGTACTATTTTCAATTTCACAGATCGACGTTGTCCCCCCAGTCAAAGCCTGGGCCTCCCATTCCTCAATTTTTGAATCTGAAATAGGTAAAGTTGTGGTTGCTTGATCAGAACTATTGGAATACTGTGTACCGACAACAGAAGTATTAGAAATAACTTGGTAATAAGCATCCCCGCCAACTTCTGAATTTCTTATTGTGTGTGCAAGAGCGTCACCCCCTACTTCCAAATTTTCAATCAAGCCTTCTGGACCGGAAGAGACAACATCACCGTCTACAAGAGGATTATTATCTGCGGTAATAGAACCATCTGAAAAAACATTTCCTGAAACAAAAGAATTGTTTTTCATATAAAGTCCCCCGTCCCCAACCTGAACACCAAAATTAAAAGAAATACCTTCTCCTAGAAATAATTCTGTTTTAACTTTTCTAACAAGCTGACTCGAGGTAGCGTTTGATGTAATTATTTTTAGACCAGCATTATCGACAATAGCTGTTGTAACTACAGAAGAGCCAATGGCCAAATCCTCATAATCCGACACTGTTAAGCCATTTTTTAGACGAAAAATAACATCTTCCTGTCCTGACTCCGAAAGAAAAAAGCTCTCTTTTGAATCTACTAAGTCTCTGGATAGTCGAACTTCCTTATAGACTGGGCCCGTCACACCAAGAACAACGGTTAAAGAAATGAAAAGAAAGAAAACAACTGCTGTCATCATTGCTGCTCCCTTTTTTAAATTATTTTTTTTCTCTCCAAACATATTAATAAGAACCTCTTAAAACAGCTGTACTATAAAAACTGTCTATTTTTGTTGTATTTCTTTCCGTACCAGTAAGAGTTAATTCTATTTTCACGGCCTGTGATGAACTTGATGTAATGTGTCTAAAAATTAAACCTGTAACCTCAACATTATCTTTTGTTAAAACACCAGATAAAACTGCATTTTTGTTTAATTTCAAGGAATTATTTTCAACATAAAAATCTAAAACTAATGGTGCCCCAAGATTGTTAGTGGTATTTAACACCAGTTTCCCTGGATTGCTTCCTAAAATACTAGATGAAGTATTAACACTTTCAGCTGCCCTTACTTCCCTAATAATCCTTTCAAGAGAAATGGATGCAGAATTATTTATATCGTTTGTTAATTTTATTGACTTATACGATCTGGTAATAATTAACAAGGTGTTAATTATTAAAACAAAAACGATGGAAAGAATTGCAACATAAACAATCATCTCAATCAAAGTGAAGCCTTTATTTCTGCTAAAATTAATCATTAAAATATTTTTGAGAGATAACTACTAATCGACTTGGTTGTTGTTGCCCCACCCTCAATCCATGAAACACTGACAATAAAAAACTTCGTTCTTGAATCAAGCGTACCGGAAGAAGCAATATCGTCGTTAATATCCCTGTAGACATTTTCCACACTAAACTCCCTGTAAAATTCGTTATCAATCATCGACGGGTTAAGATTAATACCCCAATCTGAACCATCAAAAGAAAGACCATAGGAAATATCAGTGGCTAAAGTTGCAATGTTATTGTCCCAACTGTCATCCCTGACCGACCTTATGGCCTCCAAACCCTCCTCAAGTAAATAGGCCGATTGGATTTTTTGAGTATTTTTCAAGGCCATTTCCAAAAAGAGATTATATGTTGCAACTAAGCCAATAAATGCAATTAAAATTATAGAAGTACCTATAATTACCTCTATTAAACTAATCCCCCGCTTGCTTTGTGAGCCCATGCCTTTTTTACAAAAAGGTGTGGGTGTAAAGCCTCTATTCCTTTTGGCTTTTGAAAAAATCATCTGACTAAACCTGTTTTCTCAATGGTAAGGGTCTTTGTTTTAGAGCTGTCAGTTTTACTTTGAAGAGTGATTGTTCCATTTTGTTCTGTTTCTCCTGAAAGCCGTTCAAATACTAAATCTGATACTCCGCCATTCAAGTTTATGTCCTGTATAAAAATTTTTGAATGAAGTTTTGTGACTATATTATCAGGATTGGAAGAATAATAACTACCTCCTTTAAAGAGAACTACTTCATCTGAAGCAAAATGAACACCATATTTCGATGAATCTTTTGAAAATAATGTAAGTTGTCGAGCTCTTTCTACAATAGAGACAACATTTGAAACGTCTCTTGATAATGCCTGGCTCTCATCAAAAGTACGAAAGACACCAAAAATAACAGTAGCTAAAACCGCCAAAATTACAAAAGCTATAATAATTTCGATTAAAGTAAACCCGCGCGATTTCATTTTATAAACCGCCAACTAATGAATATGTCGGAGTAATCATTGAAAGAGCAAAGAAACCGACTACCACACCAATAAATATCATCAGAAACGGCTCAATTATAGTAGACATATTTTTCGTTTTTTGGTCTATGTCTTCTTCGTAAAAAATAGCCACCCTTTGAAACATGTCTGAAAGTTTTCCTGTCTCCTCACCAACACTAACCATTTCACTAACGAAAATAGGATATATATCACTTTCCTCCTCAAAAATTTTAGATAAAGAAACTCCTTTCTGTATCTTGTTCTCGGCCTTGCTTAAAACTTCCTTGTAATAAGAGTTCTTAACAACATCTTTTGTAATTTCGAGTGCATTGACCACCTCAATCCCAGAAGAAAGAAGGGATGATAAGGTTCTTGCTGTTCGAGCAGAATTTGTTTCTCTAACTAAATTGGAAATAAGAGGGATGTGGAGAAAAATATAGTCTAAACTCCTTTTGCCTTTTGGGTCTTGAGACCAAGCATAAAGGCCCCCAACAATAGCAAAAATACCAAAAAGAAATATAAATGTGTGATCTTTTAAAAAGTCACTAATCAAAATAATGGCTCTAGTTGAGGCTGGAAGATCAATTTCCAACTCTTTGAATGTTGCGGTTAGAGTCGGGACTACATAAATAAGCATTAATATTCCAATAATTATCATAGCGGTAAGTATAATACCCGGATACATCAGGGCCCCTCTTATTTTCCTTTTTAGAAGATAAGTTTTTTCCATTTGAGTTGAAACGACTTTTAAAGACTCGGACAAACTTCCACTTTCCTCTCCGGCTTTAACCATGGCAGTAAAAATTTTAGAAAAAACTTTAGGGTACTTTGAAAGTGATGAGCTTAAATTATTTCCGTGTTTGATACTACTTTGGACTGATTTAAGAATACTTTTAAATTTCTGATTTCTAGATTGTTTTTCTATAACAAAAAGAGCGCGGGATATGGGAAGTCCAGCTTCTATCATTGCTCCAAGATTTCTGGCAAAGAGAATCTTCTCTCGCATACTAACAGTGTTAACAATCATATTTAGTTTTTGAAAATCAAAACTAAATCCTCCTTTTTCTTCAACAACAGAGACAGGGGTGACGCCTTCCTCTTTTAAAAGACTAAAAATCCCGAACTTGTCGGAAGACTCCAAGATTCTTTCTTGTTTTTCTCCGGAATTTGAAACTGAAACCACTTTAAATTTCATCTTATTCTGAAATAACTCTTAATACTTCTTCGATGGTTGTAATACCTTGGACGGATTTAAAAATTCCATCTTCTATCATTGTCGTCATGCCCTCCTTTTTGGCTTGTTCTTCTATCTCTTCTGTTGTCGCCCCCCTTATTATAAGCTCTTTGATTGTATCGGTAACCCTTAAAACCTCGTGGATGCCTAATCTCCCTTTGTATCCATCTGAACATTCTTTGCTTTCTTTTGCTTTAAAAAACGGAATCTTAGACCAATCTGTCGTCTTACTGCTAATTATTTTCTCCTTTTTTAGAAGCTCCATCATTCTTTCAAGGTCTACAACTTCCTCTAGTTGAGATATTTCTGATTTGGTTAAAAATTTCTCCTCTCTATTTGGACAGAGTCTTCTAACCAGCCTTTGGCCAATAATTACCCTTAATGTTGAAACCAGTAAAAATGGCTCTGCTTCCATGTCTAAGAGCCGCGGTATGGCGCCAGCAGCCGAGTTTGTGTGTAAAGTTGAAAGAACCAAATGCCCGGTCAGGGCGGCATTAATAGCAAGTCCAGCTGTTTCGTTATCCCTGATTTCCCCAACCATGATGATGTCGGGGTCCTGTCTAACCAATGTTCTAAGTCCATTTGAGAAATCAAAACCAATGTCCGGTTTAACTTGTGTTTGATTTATTCTAGGAACTTGATATTCAATAGGATCTTCTATAGTAGAAATATTTACATCGGCAGTATTAAGAATATCCAATAGAGAATAGAGAGTTGTTGTTTTACCAGAACCAGTCGGACCAGAAGCTAAGACCATTCCGGTTTTTTGTCTATTAGCATAATGTATTGATTCAAGTCCTTCTCCATGAAAACCAAGTTCTTCAAGAGTAAATTTTGCAGAACTCTCTTTTAAAAGTCTTAGGACGGTTTTTTCACCAAAATATGTTGGCAAGATCGAGACACGAAAAGAAACTTTTTGTCCGTCAGGGTCCACTTTAAATCTTCCATCCTGCGGAAGTCTTTTTTCATCAAGTTTTAAACTTGATAAAACTTTTATTCTAGCTGTAATCCCTGAAGCGGCATCTTTAGGAAGAACCATGGCGTCATGAAGAATTCCGTCTATCCGATAACGAATAAGAAGGTCTCTTTCCATTGGTTCAATGTGAATATCTGAAGCATTTTGTAAAATTGCATGTTTTAAAAGAGTATCAACAATTCTTACAACTGGTAAATCTTCAGCTATTTTTTTCAGATCTTCCCCCTTTACATCTTTTGCGTCCACTTCGATTTTTTTAATAGAAGCGGTTTCCTTTTGAATAATGTCCCCAAATTCCGCCTTCAAACTTTTTTGGTACTGCAAAAGAGCACTTTTAATAGACTTTGTGTCAGTAAGTCTAGGGAGAATCTTTAGGCCAACTTTCTTCTTAACGAAATCGATGGCTCGAAGATCGTCTACATCTAGCATGGCCACTTCCAGAGAATCATCACTTTTTTTGAAAGCTACGATATTGTGATTTCTAGCAATTGGTTCCGGTATAAGAGAAAGAACTTCAAATTCTATTTTAGCTTTTCTTAAATCAACAAAGGGGATTCCTAAAATATTGGCTTGGAGACGCCGAAGATCGTCTTCAGAAAGTTTTCCTCTGCTCACCAAAATATCTCCAACCTTTATTTTTTTCTTCTTAGCTTCTTCCTCGGCAGTTTCAAAATCAACGGTTGTGACCAAACCTGAATCGAGAATAAATTCTTTAAGTTGTTTCTCCCCTATGTGCACAAATTAAGTATAAAGTATCGTGTATTATGTATAAAGTATACTTAGGGACAAATTAGTGCAGACAAGAAGAGAAAATGCTCGCGGCTTATGTCTTTGTAACAGACAGCACGAGCACTTTTCAAGATGAGGTCGCCGATCGCCATGAGAGAAACTCCTATTCTACTTACGCTTCTGCTTCTGAAGCTCTTCTGCCTGCTTCTGAAGCTCTTCTGCCTGCTTCTGAAGCTCTTCTGCCTTAGTAATCCGAACAGTAAGAGCTTGTGCCAGAACGTCCTGACCTCTCTTTCTTAGTGCGTGAAGATGATTGTGAGCTTCCTCAATCAGTTTCCTGAATTCCTCTAGTGAGCTGTTTGAGGAAGAAAGAGCAAGAAGCCCCTCCGCACACTCAACAATCTTCCTGTTGACCTTCATGGTTCGCCTCCTTTCCTGAGGATGAACAAGCTATACAAAGCCTATCGTATCTCGTAGATTATTTCTACACTAGATGTTATTTCACTTTCTCCCACTGGAATTTCTGGCTCAAACGAGCCACCTATTCCGACAGGGCTATCTGACGCAGACTCAAGTCTGGCTTGTATCCTAAAATTCCTTCCTTCAGAAAAACTAACAATCTTAACCAGCTTTACTCCTAAATCTTTAGACAGATCTTTAGCTTTGTCTTTCGCGTTTTCAATAGCAGCTTTTCTTACCTCTCTCATCAGCTCGTCGCGATCTTCAACGTCGAAGCTTGGGCCATTTAAATTACTAACACCAAGACTTCCCAAAGAACTTAAGGCTTCTCCGGCTTTGTCGAAATCTCTTAGTTTAATAGAAATTGTCTGGCTAACTTCATACCCAACAAGAGTTCGCTCAGATGTGGGTGGACAAAAGGACCCAGCAGGACAAATAATTTGCTTTTGATAAAACTCATATTTGGGGTAAACATTATAACTTAGGGTTTTAATGTCTTTCTCTTTTATATTTAACTTTTCGAGAGAGTCTAAAATTCCAGAGACTTTTTCACTAACAGAATTTTGGGCGCTTTTTACATCGACCCCCTCTTCAGTAACCGAAAAGGAAAATGTAACGATGTCAGGGACTACTGAAATCTTCCCTTCACCTGAAACAGAAATAGTATTTGAAAAATCACTTTTACCAATGGTGCTGTTGACCTTTAGTTCATTAATACTTTTAACTAGAAGAAAAACAGCCAGCAACACTAAGACAGCAACTACTGATCTTTTAACATCTCTTTGGTTTAGAAATTCATTCATAATTAATTAGTTTTTTGATGACATCTTTTCAAAAGCTCTTAAAATTTCAAGAGGAACAGCAAAAACAACAGTGTTAGATTGATCAGAACTTAAATCATTTAAAGACTGTAATGTCCTTAAATGTAGTGCTCCTGCTGAATCTGAAAGGATTTTAGCAGCTTTAGACATATCTCCCGCCGCTGCCACTTCTCCTTGAGCTTTAATAATCACAGCCCTTCTTTCTCTCTCGGCTTCTGCTTGTTTGGCAATAGTTCTTTCCATATCCTCTGGCAGAGCTACATCTTTTAACTCAACATTATCAACTTGAATACCCCAAGCGTCACTAGCTTTATCTACTATCTCTCTGATTCTTTCTGAAATTTTATCTCTCTGACTTAAAAGGTCATCGAGTTCAACTTCTCCGACAATGTTTCTCATTGTTGTTTGAGCAAGTTGGGAAACGGCGTGGAAGAAATTCTCCACCTGAAGAATTGCTTTGTCGGCATGCATCACTTTGTAATAGATAACGGCATTTACACCAACTGAAATATTGTCTTTGGTAATAGCTTTCTGGTCAGGAACATCAACTGCCTTCACTCGCATATCTACTTTTCGTAGACGCTGGAAGATGGGAACTACCAGTCTCCATCCGGGACCTTTAATCCCTGTAAACCTTCCCATAGTAAACATTACCCCTCTTTGATACTCGTTAATTTGTCGCAGAAACAGAACTGCTAGAATTATTAAAATTGTCGCCCAAAATAAATAAAGCATGATTTTATCGGATTGGATTAATAATTACAACGATATTGTACGCCTTTAGTCCAAGGAGTGCGAATTATTAAATTGGGTGCCTATCCGGATTCGAACCGGAGAAGACGACGCCACAGGTCGTAATGTTACCGCTACATCATAGGCACCATACAGCGCTTACATTAGCAAAATTAGAGCTAATTTTAAAGCGTTTCGGTTTTGAGTCTTACATTAGCAGAATCAACTTCAATGTTAAATCTAACCCTTCCAATTATTTGATCCCTCTCTGTTTCTATATCAACCCGCCACTTTCCAGTAAAAACATTTTCTTTTTTGGAAAAGCCACGGTATCCACCGTCTCTGCCGCCAAGAATTGGAAAACTTATTTCTCCCGTACTAGTCCATTCATCCTTTTCTTCATCAAAATACTGCCAGTCATGAACTACTTTTATGTTCAAATCAGTTGGGGCAAACACACTTGAAAAAACATAAGCTCCTTCTTTTTGATTTAAATAGATTGTGTCTCTTTTAAAAATTTCCTTGTACCATTTTGTATCTTCATCTGTCACTAAATAACTTCCATTCACTCTTTGAATATTGTGATACACTCCAGCATCTTTAAGAGAAAGTGGAATTGGAGGAATTAAATTCGAAAAATACAAAACATTAATCAAAATAAATATTGAAACAACAGAATTCCTTAAATTTATTCTACTTTTGTTATATTTTATGGGAACAATCTTTTTTAAACCAAGAATAAATAGATAAATTACTAATAGACTTAAAACCCCACTTAAAATAAAAGCAAGTGGGCTAATATTTTTGATGAGAATTGGAATAAAGAAAATTAAGAAGGAGAAAATAGCAACGAAATAAACAGACATTTGGAAAGTCATTCTCTGATATTGTTTCTTAAAGAATTCGTTTCCAATAAGAAGAATAAGAAGCATTAAAACAAAAGGCCAACTTGAAGAGAGAGTTACACTTCTTGAATAAAAGATAAAAAAACCGCTAAACAGACCCCCGAATGCAAACTGAATGAATAGAGGCAAGAAGTCATAAACCTTCTTAAAAAATTTACTTTTAGGAGGGCACTCATCAAGATAATTTCTTAAAACAACTCCCCCGCCCGAGAGAACAAGATAAAAAATGATAACTAAGTTTTCAAAAAGGAGATCAATTCTTTGAAGGGTGAAGTTGTCAAAAACAAAGCCGCCAAGAAGAGCAACAGATGAAATATGCCTTTCGTGTTTATCGTAAAAATTTATAATTAATTCAAACATTGTCTTGGTGTCCAGAGCGGGAGTTGAACCCGCACGAGATTGCTCCCACTAGCCCCTCAAGCTAGCGCGTCTACCAGTTCCGCCACCTGGACAATAAGTTTAGAATACAATTTTAGAGAGGGTTTGAAAAATCCGAGCTTACTCGGATTTCTCTTGATTCTCTTCCGAAACTTCCTCTGTTTTCACTTCTTTTTTTGGCTTCTCGGTTTCTTTTTCTTCTTTTACTTCCGATTCTGGTATTTTCTCTTCAGCAACTACTTCATCTTCTGTATCACTCGAGGTCGAAATATCAACCAGCTTCATATTTCTCATCTGTCTTCGAATCTCTTTAGCTGCTTTTTCTCTAATATGATAAAGCTTTGATCTCTTAACCTTCGCCCTTTTAATTATTTCAATCTTATCAATCATCGGAGAGTGAAGCGGAAAGATTTTTTCTATACCAACACCCCCAGATACTCTTCTAACCGTAAAGGTTGCTCCAGCTTCTACTCCATGCTTTGCAGCCAAAACTATACCCTCAAACGACTGGAGTCTGGTCTTGTCCTTTTCTTGTATTTTTTGCCAAACGCGAACAGTATCCCCGCTCCTTATACCGAGTTTTGCCCGCTCCTCTATATTAACTGGTGAAATTACTGTGTTCATAGAAACAGGGAGAAATTTAGCACAATAAACCTTATTCTGCAACGTTTTTAAGCTGTTCTTGGGCTTCTATAAAATCCCCAGGTAATGGAGAAATCACTTTGATTTTATTACCATTAAGTCCTTCAAACTCGAGACTTTCAGCGTGCAGGGCTAGTCGCTCGAAACCCAAGGCACACTCGCTTTTAGACGCATAAAGCTTATCGCAAACTACTGGATAGTTAATAGCTTTAAGATGAACTCTTATTTGATGAGTCCTGCCTGTTTTGGGTTGTAATTCTAAAAAAGAATATCCTCCGCCTCTTCTTAAAACTTTGTATTCTGTTATAGCTTCTCTTTCTTTTCCTCTCATTCCTCTTTGTGCAGACCACAGCCCAAATTTTTGACTTCTACCTATTGGTCTATCTATCACTTCTCTATCTTCTTTTACAATTCCATAAACAAAAGCTTTATAAACTTTTTGAATTTTTCTTTCTTGAAATTGGTTTTTCAAATGTTCAAATGCTTTTTGATTTTTCGCTAAAGCAAGGACCCCAGATGTTTCTCTGTCTAGACGATGAACTAATCCACCACGAAACTTTTCACCCACACTTTCCATTTCGGGATAATTTTCTAGCACCCAGTCAACCAAAGTTTGTTCATTCGATCTCCCATCAGAATGAACCATCAGTCCCGAGGGTTTATCTATAATAAGGTAGTCTTTGTCTTCGTAGAGAATTTCTATTTCCATCTAACTTGATTGAATTATTAACCTGCCTGTGTATTATATACGAGTAATTGAAGGGCGATTAGCTCAGTTGGCTAGAGCAACCCGTTTACACCGGGTAGGTCGCAGGTTCGAGTCCTGCATCGCCCACCATGCCCCTGTAGTTTAATGGATAAAACAAGAGACTTCTAAGCTTTAGATGCGGGTTCGATTCCTGCCGGGGGCACAAAATGATACTTCTCGCGCTGATAGCGCAGAGGAACCGCGCGCCGCAGGCGCGCAGGAAGGCAGAAAACGCCGTCGCTTCGCGACGAAATGGCTGGGCGACGGCACGGAAAAGCGGGCGGATTTGTTACGAACTGCATGGTTCGTTCCGTTTTTTTGGACGAAGGAGGCAATTTCTTTGAAATTGTCAGATGAGCTCAAAAAATTGGCTTGTTTCGTATCCAAAACCCACTCCCGCAAGGGTTCGACCCAAGTATTTCCCCGACGTTCACAATCTTTCTTTTTCTTGTTCAAAGTGGCGAGAGAGCGCATGGTAGCGTCTTTCTTTTTCAGATAAATCTCTTTTGGTATGTCACCGTCCAAGTACGCAGACACCAATTTTTCCATGCGCTCCTCGTCCGCTTTGATTTTGAGAGAAAGATTTTGAACATCACTTTGCGATGAGTTAGTTTCTTCGTGCTCCCATTCGTCAATTTTCGCCAACATCCAATCAGTGTACTCATCGCAAAGTGATATTGTTTGAAGCCGATCCTTGATTTGTGCAACGAGGTCTTTTTCTTGCACATACCCTTGCGAGCAAGCGCCATGCTTCTTGGTACAACGATAGTAGCGATAGATACCACCATTGCCTTTCGCGTGTTGCGCTGTGAACATGCCACCGCACTCGCCACAACGGAACAAACCCAGAAACGGGAAATCATGGCGGTTTCTCCGCTTCGGCGTACGCGCCTTGCTCGCAAGAACTTTCTGCACGGCTTCAAACAAGGTCGGGGAAATGATTGGCTCAAATGTGCCGTCAAACCATTCGCCATTGTGTCGAACAAAACCGAGATACGCACGATTGCTCAACATATGTTTGACGGCACATTTGGCAAGTGGCTTTCCTTTAGAACTGGTAATGCCTAAATCCGCCAAAAACTGCGACAAAGAAACCAGTCCATGTGTACCTTTCGCGTACTCCAGAAATGCGCGCTTCACAATTTTGGCGTTTACCTCATGCGGTTCTATCTGCCGAGTACGCGGATTATTCACATATCCAAATGGTGCTTTGGTCAGCCACTCACCACGTCGCAGTTTTTGGCGGATGCCTCTTTTCACATTCTGCACCAAATTGTCCGAGTAGTATTTACTTTGTCCAAAAGCCACTTGCAACATAAAGAGCCCTTGCGGGGTGGGTTCAAACCAAAATGTCGGAAAGCGCAAAGATACGATTCTCTCGGTATCAACTGCATAAATGACGCGCCCACCGTCTATCGAATTACGCGCCAATCTATCTGGGTGCCAACCAAGTATGCCTTGCGCCTCACCAGCTTCAATGCGCGTCATCATTTCATTAAAAATTGGACGACCGGGTGTCTTTGCGCTTTTCGACTCTTGAAACTCCGCTAGGATTTCAAGATTTTCTTTACGCGCAAATTCTCGCAATTCAAAAAGTTGCGCTTCTATGCTCATCACTTGTTTATCATCATCTTCCGTACTTTTGCGAGCGTAAAGAAAATATTTTGGTTTGATCATAATTTTGAAAAAATTATTTTTGGATACGAAACAAGAAACAAATCCGCCCGCTTTTCCGTGCCGTCGCCCAGCCATTTCGTCGCGAAGCGACGGCGTTTTCTGCCTTC
>PBQF01000065.1 GCA_002724975.1 Parcubacteria group bacterium | reverse complement strand
CTTTAACAACTGGATTGATTCATCTACAAACACCAGTGTCGACTTTTGAGGCAACTGGAGGAACTATAACAACTAGTGGTAGATATACTATTCATACATTTACAAACGACAATAATACTGGTTACGAAACTGATGGTAATCAAGCTAATGCTCATTCTACAGATACATTTACTCCAAATGGTTCTGGTAATGTTGAAGTTCTTGTTATTGGAGGTGGTGGGTCTGGTGGTAATAGTGGTGGGAGTAATAGTACTACGGCTGGTGGCGGTGGTGCTGGTGGTTTTGTAGAGAAAGCCAGTCATGCAGTAACTGCCCAGGCATATACTGTATACGTAGGAGCTGGTGGACCGATTGGAACAGGGGCATATTCCGATCGAAATGGTGGAAATTCTTCTTTTGATGGTATAACAGCAATTGGGGGTGGTGGTGGCATGGAAGGAAATGCTGGCCGCGACGGAGGTTCAGGAGGAGCTTCGTCATATAATGTTAGTGGAGGGGGAACTGGTACTCAAGGAAACTCCAACGGGGGAACTGGTTATGGAAATAATGGTGGTGAAATGTACAATTCCGTTTCTCCCAACATTAAAGCAAATGGTGGTGGTGGTGGTGCTGGGGCCGTAGGTGGAAATGGTTCTAGTTCTAGTTCAGGCGATGGAGGTATTGGTAGACAAAGTTCGATTACTGGATCTGCAGTATATTATGCTGGAGGAGGCGGTGGAGGAGGGGTATCTTGGGGGAGTACCTCCGCTGGATCAGGTGGAAATGGGGGTGGTGGCGCTGGGGGGTCTTCAGGAAGTCCACAGGGTTCTAATGGAACACATGACACAGGAGGAGGAGGAGGTGGTTCTGCAAACTATAATCCACCTTCAGATCATTCGGATGGGGGGTCTGGTATAGTCATTATCCGTTACGTTACGGCAACTGGAGTTAATTCTCTATAGATTAATAGATTCTTGTCCCAGATGTATATAATATGGATTTAATTAAATCAAAAGAAAAAATATCAACCAATAAAGGTTTCACACTTCTTTTTGCATCTTTGATTGCAGCATTACTGCTTGCCATTGGCACGGGTATTTTCAATATCGTTTTTAAAGAATTAATTCTTACTTCATCAGCAAAAGGATCACAATTTGCATTTTATTCCGCTGATAGCGGTATTGAATGCGCCCTATTTGCAGATTTAAGAAAGAGAAGTTTTGCAACTTCGACAGGGTCTGCACCACCTCCATCTGAAACGATGTGCGCAGGTCAGAATATAAGTAGTGGGTGGAATGTGGTAACTGGAGCTAATTCAGCTGTGACTACATTTGAACTGACCTTTCCTCCATCCCAGCAATGTGCAACTGTAACCGTTATAAAAGGTGGGGGCGATACAACTATTGAAGCTAGAGGGTATAATACTTGTGATACCTCAAACCCCCGAAGAATGGAAAGGGGTATTAGAGTTAAGTATTAAGGACCCACTTTAAAAAATGGCTAAATTAAGCCCTGAAATCAGGGAAAGATACAAGAAGCTTCAAAAGCTGGCAAGATATCATCAGGAGCTTTACCACACAAAAGACGAGCCCGAAATAACAGACGAAGCTTATGATTCTTTAGCGAAAGAATTGACGGAGCTTGAAGAAAAATATCCAAAGCTTAAGGTTAAGGGTGGTGTAAGTGAGAGAGTGGGCGGAAAAATAATTGAGGGTTTCAAGAAAGCTCACCATAAAGTCAGACAATATTCTCTTGATAATGTTTTTAATTATGAAGAACTCCAAAAATGGGAAGAAAAGATTTTAAGAATTTTAGACAAAGAAGGAATAAAAGAGAAACCCCAATATGTGGCAGAATTAAAAATTGACGGGCTAAAAATTGTCTTAACTTATGTTAACGGTAAGTTAAATACTGCCGTTACCAGAGGAGATGGTGTTATGGGGGAAGATGTTACAGAAAATGTAAAGACAATTAAAAGCGTGCCGCTTGAAATTCCAAAAAAAGGAGAAACAATTGTTTCTGGAGAGATTTGGATGCCTTATAGCGAGTTTGAACGCATTAATGAAGAGCGTAAAAAAGCAAGTGAACCGCTTTTTGCAAACCCTCGAAACTCCACAGCAGGGACAATTCGCCAACTCGACACAGGTGTTACTGCAAGTCGTCGTCTTGAAACTTTTATTTATGATTTAGAAGAGGAAGGATTAAATCAGGTTGATGAATTGAACGGGTTAACCAAGTTGGGTTTTCAGGTTAATCCTTATGTAAAGGAATTTAATTCACTGGACGAAATAGAAAAGCATTATAAAAAGTGGAGTAAAGACAAAAAGAAGGTTAATTATGGAGTTGATGGACTTGTAGTAAAAGTTAATCAAAAAAATTTACAAAATATTTTAGGTTTTACCGGTAAGTCTCCTCGTTTTGCTGTAGCTTACAAATTTCCTGCAGAACAATCGACTACTGTAGTAAAAGATATTGTGCTTCAGGTTGGGCGGACCGGAACCATCACTCCGGTGGCTCAGTTGAGACCTGTTTTTGTTGATGGCTCTACGGTTTCAAGGGCAACACTTCATAATGAAGATGAAATAAAAAGACTTGATGTGCGAATTGGAGACACCGTGATTCTACAAAAAGCAGGAGATATTATCCCTGATATTGTAAGAGTTTTGACAGAGTTCCGTGACGGCTCGCAAAAGGCGTACAAGTTTCCTTCAAAAGTTTCAGCTTGTGGGGGCGACGGAAAAATCGAGAGAGTTCCAGGGCAAGCAGCGTGGAGATGTGCAAACAAAAATTCATTTGAGCAAATAAAAAGAAAGTTTCATTACTTTGTTTCTAAAAAAGCTTTTAATATTGATGGTTTAGGTCCACAAATTGTTGATAAGTTTTTGGAATTGGGTTTGATTACAAACTTTGATGACATTTTTACACTTGAGACAGGAGACATTTTGCCGTTGGAAGGTTTTAAGGAAAAATCTGTAGAGAATTTACTAAGAGAAATTGAAAAAGCTAAGCAAGTTACACTTCCTCGCTTTCTGATTGGGCTTTCGATTGAACAAGTGGGCGAAGAAACAGCAATTGATCTAGCAAATCATTTTGGTTCGCTGGAGAAAGTTAGAAAATCAAGTTTAGAAGAACTTCAAGCAATAGATGGAGTGGGAGAAGTCGTTGGGAAGTCTGTTTTTGATTGGTTCCGTGATAAAGAGAACGCAAGATTAGTTGATAGGCTACTTAAACATGTAGAAACTGAGAATCCAAAAGTTGTATCAAAGAAACTATCTGGAAAAACTTTTGTTTTAACCGGAACAATGGGAAGTATGACCCGTGATGAAGCAAAAAGGGAAATTCGCATAGCTGGCGGGAATGTTTCAAGCTCTGTCTCTAAAGAAACTGATTATGTGGTAGCTGGCGAGAAAGTGGGAAGTAAATTAGATGATGCGAAGAAATTGAGAGTGAAAGTTTTGAGTGAGAAAGAGTTTAAGACCTTAATTAAATAGTGCTAAAATAAGCCATATGATCGAAAAAAAAGACATCGAACATCTGGCTAAGCTCTCGAGGATTGAGCTTACAGAAAGTGACAATCAAGGTCTAACAAAAGACATTGAGTCTATTTTGGGTTATGTGGATCAACTCAAGGAAGTTGAGGCTGATTTGACTGAGAAGAAAGCAGGAGAGAATAGAAATGTTTTGAGAGAAGACGAGAATCCGCATGAATCTGGTATTCATACTAAGGATATTTTAAAAGAAGCCCCAAGTACTGAAGACAACTTTATAAAAGTAAAAAATATCTTGTAATTCGATGGATCTCAAAAATCTTTCAATAAAAAAAGTGCATGAGGCAATGATAAATGGGGAATTTACTTCAGTTGATTTAGTTAATGAGTACAAAAAAGTATATGAAGAAAAAAATGGAGAGCTGAATGCCTACTTGGAATTTTTTGATGACGCAATTGAACAAGCCAAAGAGGCAGATGAAAAATTTAAAGACGGAAGTGCTGTTTTAATGACCGGAATTCCCGTTGCAATTAAAGACAATATTCTTTTTAAGGGTCACAAGGCAGGAGCGGCTTCAAAAGTTTTGGAAGGTTACACTGCAACATATGATGCGGATGTTATTAAAAAACTAAGAGAAGCTGGTGCAGTTATTATTGGGCGAACAAATATGGATGAGTTTGCTATGGGAGCTTCAACTGAAAACTCGGCATATGGTCCCACAAAAAATCCTCATGATACCTCAAGAGTGCCAGGTGGATCTTCTGGCGGATCGGTTGCAGCTGTGGCATCTGATATGGCACTTGTAACCTTGGGGAGCGATACGGGTGGCTCAATCAGACAGCCTAGTGCTTTTTGTGGAGTTGTTGGTTTGAAACCCACATATGGCAGTGTCTCTCGTTCTGGGTTAATGGCCATGGGTTCATCTCTAGATTGTATTGGTCCAATTGGAAAGAGTGTTTCCGATGTGGAAGCAGTGTTTGAAACAATTAAGGGTAAAGACGAAATGGACAGCACTTCTATCCCCGATGATTTATATGAGAAAAAAAATACAAAGAAGCCCGTCATAGGTGTACCAACGATTAACTATCCAAAGTATAAAGGAGACGAACAATGGGATTTGGCTTCAAATGAAAATTTAGAAAAGGCTGTGAAAAAATTTAAGGATTTGGGATATGATGTAAAAACTATAGAGCTTCCAAATATAAGGTATTCTGTTCCGGCTTACTATGTGGTAATGCCAGCCGAGGTGTCTGCTAATCTTTCTCGATTTGATGGCGTGAAATATGGACTACATAAAGATGGAGAGAATTTAATTGACGATTATTTTAAGACTCGTGGAGAAGGTTTAGGGGCTGAAGTAAAAAGAAGGGTTTTAGTTGGTACATATGTTCTTTCTGCTGGTTACGCAGATCAGTATTACTATAAAGCTCAGGCTGTGCGTGATCAGATTAGAGCTGACTATAAAAAAGCCTTTGAAAATGTTGATGTTATTCTTACTCCAACGACTGCAGGGCCTGCATTTAAAATAGGAGAGAAGATTAATGATCCAGTGGCAATGTATCTTGAGGATATCTTTACCAGTCCAGCAAATATGACGGGACTTCCTGCAATGTCTGTGCCTTCTGGCGCTGTTTCAGTTAATGGGAAAAACTTACCACTAGGAGTTCAACTAATGGCATCTCACCAAAGAGAGGACTTACTTTTCAAGGTTGGTAAGGAGTTTTTGGGAGAGAAGTAAGTATAATTTAAAGATGGATACGATGCGTTTTCTGAATATTCAATATTTTTTTGAGAAAGCTTACGCTATTTTGACTGGGACGGGGGACTTTGTTGCTTTTAGTGATGCTTCTATTTTGGCTCGCATTGCTTATTTATGGAAGTCATCCCTTCCTTATTTGGAAATAATTTCAACTTACCTTTCTTTAATTTTTTTAACTCTTTTAGTTTATACATACATTCGTTTAAGACAAGTTATTGTAGAAGACAAAAAGAAATTTGACGATCATTATGTACCGACAGAAGGTGAATTTTCTAAAAGTAAAAGATGGGAAAAAATTATTACTCTTGCAAATTCTGAGAACCCAAGTGATTGGCGACAGGCGGTGATAGAAGCGGATGTAATTTTAGATGAAATTGTTACAGCTCAAGGATTTCGAGGAGAAAGCTTGGGGGAAAAGATGAAAGGGATTGAAAAAAGTGATTTTAATACTCTGAACCAAGCATGGGATGCACATAAAGTTAGAAACAGAATTGCTCATGAAGGCGGAAACTTTATCTTAACTCAGAGGGAAGTCAAAAGGGTAATTGGGCTTTACGAACAAGTTTTCAAAGAGTTTCAATATATATAGTCTTGATTATTATCTAAATAGAAAAGACCTCACCAACAAAGTGGGGAGCAAGGCCAATTCCTCACTCCTGTTTCTGGCAGGGTCTATTGAACTATCTGTTGAGGTATTGGATTTTGTTATAGCTTTGTAGATTAGTGTCATTTTCCCCAGCAGGAAAAATGATGTCGGGTTGACTATTTTTTAAGTTTATATAAAATACTAATGTGCCTCGAGGGAGGCCTTAGTCCTAAGGAAATGAATATGTGATACTACTTAATTTTAAGTTAATACTAATTCAGGGTCCTTAGGTTGTGTACCTTGAAAATCAAAGACAAAAGAGACGATAATAAATATCGTTTTTTCTTTTGTCCTGTCTACTAATTTGAATTTATGCAAGTGAATTCAAATATTTTTTAGAGTTTGATCCTAGCTCAGGATGAACGCTGGCGACGTGGATAAGGCATGCAAGTCAAAGGGCCCTTCGGGGCACTGGCAAACTGGGTAGTAACAAGTGGGAACTCGCCCTTAAGTCATGAATAGCTTCGAGAAATCGGGGGTAATACATGATATCCCTTCGGGGGAAAGATTTATTGCTTAAGGAGAGGCCTGCTTAGTATCAGCTTGTTGGTAGTGTAAAAGACTACCAAGGCTATGACGCTTAGGGGAGGTGAGAGCCTGACCCCCACCATTGGCACTGAGACACTGGCCAAACACCTACGGGTGGCTGCAGTCGAGAATCTTCCGCAATGCACGAAAGTGTGACGGAGCGACGTCGCGTGATGGATGAAGTCCTTAGGGGCGTAAACATCTTTTATGAGGGAGGAAGTTTATTGACGTTACCTCATGAATAAGGAGTTGCTAAACTCGTGCCAGCAGCAGCGGTAATACGAGTGCTCCAAGCGTTATCCGGAATCACTGGGCGTAAAGGGTCCGTAGGCGGTCTTGTTAGTCTTTTGTTAAAGCCCGGGGCTTAACTCCGGATCGGCAAAGGAAACGGCAAGACTAGAGGTTGCGAGAGGTTGTTGGAACTCATAGTGTAGGGGTGAAATCCGTTGATCTTATGGGGAACACCAAATGCGAAGGCAAACAACTGGCGCATTCCTGACGCTGAGGGACGAAAGCGTGGGTCGCGAATGGGATTAGATACCCCAGTAGTCCACGCCCTAAACGTTCTCAACTAGCTTTTCGGAGTATCGACCCTCTGAGAGGCGAAGCTAACGCATTAAGTTGAGCGCCTGGGTAGTACGAGCGCAAGCTTAAAACTCAAAGGAATAGACGGGGACTTGCACAAGCGGTGGATCATGTGGCTTAATTCGATAGTAAACGAAGAACCTTACCAGGGTTAGAAACTTATTCGACGAACTTCAGAAACGAAGTTTTTCTCACAAGGACGGATAAGCAGGTGTTGCATGGCCGTCGTCAGTTCGTGATTTGAATTGTTCCCTTAAGTGGGGTAACGAACGCAACCCTCATTGCCTGTTATATGTGTCAGGCGAGACTGCCTCCGACAGGAGGAGGAAGGTGGGGATGACGCCAGGTCAGCATGACCCTTGATACCCTGGGATGCACACGTGATACAATGGCTGCCACAACAGGTTGCGACGGAGTAATCCTGAGCTAATCCTTAGAAAAGCAGCCCCAGTTCGGATTGAGGTCTGAAATTCGACCTCATGAAGTCGGAATCGCTAGTAATCGCGGGTCAGCATACCGCGGTGAATACGTTCTCAAGTCTTGTACTCACCGCCCGTCAAGCCAAGGAAGCTGGGAGTGCCCGAAGTTCCCATTTATTGGGGCCGAAGGTAAATTCAGTGACAAGGGTTAAGTCGTAACAAGGTACGGCTACCGGAAGGTGGTCGTGGATTATTTAAAACAAAAAACCTGAAGCTTAGCGGCTTCAGTTACGGTGTCGGTTGAAGCATCTCACAAGTAGCTTCAAGATAATAATACTCAAATCTTTAAAAGGTATTGGACACTGGGAAAGACCAGTCCGATAACATTCTTAATGTGTCGAGGTAAAGTAGAGAGGGCATAAGAAAGAACGATAAATCAAGAGAGCGCCGTTGGCGCTTTTTTGATTTATTAGCAACTAGAACTACTAATAATGTGTTGAGATCTAAATATCCACATTTAGCATCAAAAATATAAATATTGCAAAAGAGAAGAATTTTTGGAAGAATACCTTTTGTATCAGCGATAATCAGTTCTATAAGATACAAGTTAGAAAACTTAAAAAAGGAAGTTTCTTCTACAAAGAGTCTTATTGTCATGGTACCTGCCAGATAAGTTATAGTGATGGAGTAAGAAAAACGAAATTGGTGACGGGTATAAAAGCTTTTATAGATTTATACTTAAAATAAGCGACTGTGGCTCAGTGGTAGAGCGTTCCGCTGATAACGGAGAGGTCGAAGGTTCGATTCCTTCCAGTCGCACCTTTCAATAAACCCAGAAAAAGAAAAAAGCAGGCACCGGTGTTTTGGTGCCTGCCTCGTCGGCGCCTCTACTGCCCTTATTCCCAGTCCTTCTCGGAATCTGGGAACCAAGGCCAGCTGGTGCGGATTCCGTGCAGCATTCCACAGAGCCCGACGCCTACTCCTATGAGGACTATCCCCCACAGGTACCAACTGGCGAGCCCGAGCCCACCCCCTGATTGCCAGAGGACTACTCCCAGGCCGAACGCGAAGACCAAAATCACTGTTCCCAGCGTGGCCTCCACGAGATCCTCTTCCGAAGACATTTGTTCCATACGCTTTCCTCCCAATAAGGGATAATAGCACATTACCTGAATTTGTCAACTAATTCTAAATATTGAAAGTAGAGTCAATATAAAATGATTATCTCTATATAGTATGTACTATAGTACGTACCATGGTATATACTATTTTTATGAATAGATACACAAGAAAATTAGGGAGGACAAGCAGATACAGTTATCTCGTCACTCTTCCTAAAGAGGTCGTTCAAAAATATGGCTGGAAGGAAAAGCAAAAACTTGCTATTGTTGACCGCGGACGAGGCCTAGTTGAAATCAGAGACTGGAGGAAGAAATAGTATGAATAAGCCAAAAGTAATTGTTTTTGCCTCTGGTTCAAAAGACGGAGGTGGTTCTGGATTCGAAAACCTGACTCTAGAATCGAGAACGAACCCGCGAGTCAACCTTGAGGTTGCAGCGGTTGTTTCAAACCATAAGGATGGAGGAGTTCGGCAAAAGGCCGACAGACTTAACGTTCCCTTCATTCACTTTCCTGGTCCTTTCGGGGCGGAAGAGTATCAGAGAATCGTTAAGGAGAGTGGTGCGAAATGGGTTGCACTCTCTGGCTGGTTGAAGCTAGCCAAAGGACTTGACCCGGCATGCACCATTAACATTCATCCTGGACCATTGCCAGAGTTTGGCGGTGCTGGTATGTATGGCCATCATGTTCATGATGCTGTAATAGACGCTTATGGCCGTGGTGAGCTAACAAACTCTGCCGTTACCATGCACTTCGTCACCGAGAATTACGACGAAGGTCCTACACTCTTTAAAATCTCGGTTCCAATTGACGATGAGGACACGACGGAGTCTTTAGCAGAGAGAGTCAACAAGGCCGAGCATGAGTGGCAACCGATTATCACCAGCTTGGTGGTGAACGGTAAGATCTCTTGGGATGGGAGGAACCCGAAAAGCCTAAAGTTGCCGAAAGACTACAGGCACATTTAATTCGGACGAGTTCAGGCGCGCTCAGTGGAGCGCGCCTTGTAACTAAATTAAAATCATGAACAATTTTTACATAGTTGCAACACCAATAGGAAATCTGGAAGATATCACTCTTCGGGCCTTGAGGATTATGAAGGAAGTTGATTTGATTTTAGCCGAGGATACAAGGGTAACAAAAAAGCTTTTAGATAAATATGAAATAGAGACTCCTCTTCAAAGATTTGATGCGAAAGTCGAAGCAAAGAATTTTGATAAGACCATCAATTTATTGAAGGAAGGAAAGAATATTGCTCTTGTCAGTGACGCTGGGACACCCGGTATAAATGACCCTGGAAGTTTTATTGTTTCAATTGTCAGGAAAAACTTGCCAGAGGTAAAGATTACACCAATTCCCGGGCCATCAGCACTAACCACTTTTTTGTCTGTAGCCGGACTGAAGAATACTGAATTTACTTTTTTAGGATTTTTGCCTCATAAAAAAGGCAGGGAAACTATTTTCAAGGAAATATCTGAATTAAAGAGGACTACAATTTTTTATGAGTCGCCACACAGGATTTTAAAAGCGCTGGGAAGCTTAGACGAATTCCTTACAGACGAAAGAAATATAATAGTCGCCAGAGAGTTGACTAAAATTTACGAGGAGATTATTTCTGGCTCTGCTAAAGAACTTTTAGAACATTTTAAAAGTAACAAAGAGAAGCAAAAAGGCGAATTTGTTGTGATTGTTGAAGAGAAATAATACAATATGCTTATTATGACCAGGTTAAACACAATTCTTACACTTTCTATACTAGTATTACTCCTACCATTCTTAGGATTTCCTCAATCCTTTGATAATTTTCTTTATGTAATTTTTGGTGGGGCTATTTTTGTTTTTTCTTATTTATTAAAGAAAGATTTTGATGAAAGAGGATTCCAATCAAAAAACACAAGAGACACAGGAGGAGATGATATTTCACCCTGAAATAAAAAGGCTAAACAAAGCCAAAATTATTCTTTACACCATTCCTGTTTTAGTTATTTTTGGGGTATTTTTTGGGGTTCCTCATATTTTCTCAACAAAATATATTTCAGGCGGAACAATTCCTATTATTTCCGGAGAAAAAGAAGAAGGAAAAGATGAAAATAAGTTTGTTCCAATTTATCTACCAACGCCAAATTCAGTTAAAGGTGTCTATATGACAAGCTGGGTTGCTGGAACAGATAGTTTGCGCAAGCAAATTGTTAAACTGGTTGAAGATACAGAATTGAATACCATCATTATTGATATAAAAGATGACACCGGCAGAGTTTCTTTTGCCGTTGAAGATGAGTATTTAAATGAAATTGGTTCACCCGAAGTCAGAATTCCGGATATAAAAGAATTTATAAAATACCTGAATACTAAAGGAATTTATATAATAGGGCGCATCAGTGTTTTTCAAGATCCTTATTTGATTAAACAAAGACCCGATTTGGCAGTGAAGAGGGCGAGTGATGGTGCGGTTTGGAGAGACAGAAAAGGAATCGGCTGGCTTGACGCAGGAAGTCACGAGGCTTGGGATTATGTTGTTAGCATTGCCCGTGAATCTTACAATGTTGGTTTTGACGAACTTAACTTCGACTATATTCGCTTTCCGTCTGATGGGAACATGAGAGATATTTACTATCCATTTAGCGAGGAAAAAGTTTTAACAGACCCCGATTTTGGAAAAGCTAAAGTTCTCAAAAACTTTTTTGCTTATCTTGACAGCCAGTTAGAGGATTTAGATATGCCAATTTCCGCTGATTTGTTTGGTATGACTACGACAAACAAAGATGATTTGAATATTGGTCAGGTTTTGGAAAATGCACTACCTTACTTTGATTATATTGCCCCAATGGTTTATCCGTCTCATTATCCGACGGGATTCAATGGTTATCAAAATGTAAACGCCTATCCATATGAAATAGTTAATTTTTCAATGAGTGAAGCAGTGAAAAGGATAAGAGAATTCAAGGAAATTAAAGCTAGCACCACTCCCAATGCCCCATATTTGTCAAAGTTAAGAACAAATCAACTCCGACCCTGGCTTCAAGACAATGATTATCCAGTACCTTATACTCCGGAGATGGTCAGGGCTCAAATTGATGCTACTTATGACGCTGGCCTGAACTCTTGGATGTTATGGGACGCAGCTAACACCTATACCAGAGCAGCATTAGAGAATGTTACTCTGGAGAATCAAGAATAGGGAATTAAGAATTAAGCAGACCGAACATTTTATTCCTAACTCTTAATTCTTTATTCCTAATTCTGTTGATATAATCAACATGATGTATGACCCAAATAAAAAAACGTATTTTGGCCTTACTGATTATAGAGGCAAGCAGACCAAGTTTGGTATTAGAGCCGAAGATAGACAAAAACACGTCTATGTCATAGGTAAAACCGGAATGGGAAAGTCCAACCTTCTTGAGGTTATGGCAATCCAAGACATCAAAAATGGCGAAGGCATTGCTTTTATAGATCCTCATGGCAAATCGGCAGAGCTTCTTTTAGATTTTATTCCAGAGAACAGGATTGACGATGTCCTTTATCTTGCTCCCTTTGATATGGAGAATCCCATTTCCTTCAATATTATGGAGGATGTCGGTGCGAACAAAAGACACTTAGTGGTAAGTGGTCTGATGACTGCTTTCAAAAAGATTTGGGCAGAGCAATGGAGTGCTCGAATGGAGTACCTTTTAAATAACGCCTTACTTGCTCTGCTTGAATATCCAAACGCCACTCTTTTGGGTGTTAATAGAATCTTTGCAGATAAAGCTTACCGTAAAAAAGTTGTAGACAATGTCACAGATGTTTCTGTCAAAGCTTTTTGGGAAAATGAATATGCTAAGTATTCTGACAAGTTTGCAACTGAAGCAACGGCCGCTATACAAAATAAAGTCGGGCAGTTTATATCCAACCCCCTCGTCAGAAATATTATCGGTCAGCCCGAGTCTTCTTTTGATATAAGAAAGATGATGGACGAAAAAAAGATTATCATTGTTAATCTTTCAAAAGGCTTGGTGGGGGAGGATAATGCCAATCTTTTAGGCAGTTTCTTAATTACTAAGATTTACTTGGCCTCTATGTCGCGGTCAGATGTTTCTCTAGTTGAGATGAGCAAACTTCCTAATTTCTATCTATATGTTGACGAATTTCAGTCTTTTGCCAATGAATCTTTTGCTGGGATTCTCTCGGAGGCAAGGAAATATAAACTTAATCTATCTATAGCTCATCAATATATTGAACAAATGTCAGAAGAGGTCAGGGACGCCGTTTTTGGTAATGTCGGAACAATGATTACGTTTAGAGTTGGAGCTTATGACGCCGAAGTTCTGGAAAAGGAATTTGCCCCAGAGTTTGAAGCCGTAGACTTAGTTAATCTTGGCCGTTATCAGATGTATTTAAAGCTGATGATTGATGAAGTTGGGTCTCGCCCTTTTTCCGCCATAGGCATACCTCCATATGAACTTCCTAGAGTTTCGTATAAGGATATGGTCATAGACCGTTCCAGAAAACAATTTTCCCAAAAGAGAGATATTGTCGAGGATAATATTACTAAATGGCACGAGACGGAAGATAAAAAACCGAAGATGGAAGATAGAAGACAGAAAACGGGAGACAGAGAACAGAGATTTAATCGTCCAAGAGAGAAACCAGGGTTTGGCAAAGATGCTTCTGGTGGACAGACTCCTGAAAATTTAAAAAGAAACATACCTCAGTCTTCTGGAAATGCAATCGATAGGGAGAAAAAGTTGAAAAAAACCATGTCATTAGAACATTTAAGGCCTAAGAAGGACGACAAGAAAAAGAATCCTTCGAAAGAAAATGTTGACGAATTGCGCCAGGCTTTGTCGACTGTTCTGAAGGATGTTCATTCAAAGCATCCAGAAAGTGGAAAGGTAGCAGAAGGAGAGCAGAAACAAAAAGTAGAAACAAAAACTCCAATACAATCTACGCAACCCCAGCCAAACCAAGTGTCTAACAAACATCCGGACGAAGTTCCAGAGGACGTTTTGAGAAAAGTGCTGGATGTAAAATAATGAAATACTTTGGGGTATTCTCCTTAGTGTTTTTTATTCCGCTAATAACTTTTGCTCAAATTATAATTACAGAAATCATGTATGACCTTGAGGGTAGTGATTCTGGTAGGGAGTGGATTGAGATAACAAATATCACAACAGATTCAATTGATCTTTCTACTTGGAAGTTTTTTGAAAATGGTAGTAATCATGGTTTGGTTATTTTTCAGGGCGATTCTAATTTGAGCGCTAATTCTAGTGCTATTCTTGCTGATAATCCTTCCAAATTCTTATCAGACTGGTCTGGGTTTAGTGGAGTAATTTTTGATAGTTCTTTCTCTCTAAAAAACACAGGGGAGTCAATTTCAATTAGAAATCCAGATTTATCTGACGTTGATTTAGTTAATTATATTACCGATTGGGGAGCACAAGGTGATGGCAGTTCTTTACAAAAGAATAATGGAACTTGGTTGGCTAGTTCTCCAAATCCTGGAGTTTATACTTCAAGTTCAGGAAGTAGCGAGGAAAGTTCGGATGAAGAAACACCAAGTGGTTCTAGTGGCGCATACATTGAACCAGTAAATTTCCCAACAGGAACAATCAGTACAAGAATTTTAGGAGAAAGGATTGTTCTTTCTGGCGCAGATTCATTTTTTGAGGCCGAGAGTCTTGGGGTTGAAGGAGAAAAATTGGAGAATGCTAAGCATTTCTGGAATTTTGGTGACGGAAGTATAAAAGAAGGAGAGAAAGTTCTTCATAACTATATTTATCCAGGGGAATATATTATTTTTCTTGATGTTAGTTCTGAATCTTTTACAACAAATGAAAAAATTTATATAGAGGTCATTCCCTCTAGTATCTTTATAGTCGAATCTAATAAGGGTTTTATAAAAATAGGAAATGATTCTAAAAAAGAGCTGAACATTTCACTTTGGATTTTACAAGTGAGAGAAGATTTCTTTATTATTCCTAAGAATACTTATATAAGGTCTGGAGGAGAAATAACCTTTTCAAATGAAATAACAAATTTAAATGGAAGTATGAAGTCGACGAGACTTTTATATCCAAATGGAAGAAGGGCATATGAATTTAACAACAGTCCTGTCGCAGTGTCTGTTGCGGTTGCAACACCCGAGACTTCAGTACCAACTGTTCAGGAAATAGTGAAAAATGAAGCTAAAAATCCTATAGAAGAAGCACAATTAACCGCTACCGCAGTCCTAAATGAACCGTTACAAACATCTAATGAAGGAAGAGAAAGTTTTATTGATAAGTGGATTTTGGCACTGATAGGCATAATCTTGATTTCCATTTTTGGCGTTCTTTTGATGAATAAAGATAAGACAGTTGAAGGATTTACCATAATAGAGTAGTTTTTATATAAGAACCTTTGATATGGCTCGAAAGTTGTATTAACAGAGCCATTTTTTGGTGATTAAGGATGAAGAAAATACTTATTTTTTCACTGGCTTACTACCCTGATTTTGTAGGCGGGGCAGAGGTCGCTATAAAAGAAATTACCGATAGAGTTCCTCCCAAAGAGGCTTCTTTTGACATGGTTACGGCCAAGCTTAATTCAAATCAGAAAAGGTTTGAAAAAATAGGTAATGTTAATGTTTATCGTGTTGGTCTGGGCCTTGAGACTTTTGATAAATTTGCAATTTCAACTTTTGGTTTTTTAAAAGCACTCTCCCTTCATAAAAAAAATAAATATGATGTTTCGTGGGCGGTTATGGCTAATCAGGCGGCTGTTGCAGCTTCGGTATTTAAATTTTTTTGTAAAAAAGTTCCACTTGTTTTAACAATACAAGAAGGAGACGAAGAAGAATATTTGAAGAGATATGTTTTTGGGAATAATTTTCTATACAAGATACTCATCAAACCATGGCATACAATGCCTTTTAGATTTGCTGACAGAGCTATTACCATTAGTACTTATTTGAAAAAGAGAGTTGAGCAAAATAACTTTAAAGGACCAATTGATATTATTCCTAATGGTGTTGATTTGAAAAATTTTACAAAAAATTATCAAGAAGATAAATTGGATGCTCTTAGAGAAAAACTAGAGATAAAAAATGACGAAAAAACTATTATTACAACATCAAGACTTGTTGATAAGAATGCTATTAATGACATTATTTCTTCTCTCTCTCATCTTCCCAAAAAATATAAGCTTTTAATTCTAGGAACAGGCCCGCTTCTTTATAAACTTCAAAATTTGGCAGAAAAAGAAGGTGTTTATAACAGGGTGAAGTTTTTAGGTTTTGTTGACAACAAGGAGATTCCAAAATATTTAAAAATTTCAGATTATTTTGTAAGACCATCCATTTCAGAGGGTATGGGGAATTCTTTTATAGAGAGTTTTGCAGCTGGTATTCCGGTTATAGCAACTCCGGTTGGTGGTATTACAGACTTTTTAGTTGATGAAGAAACTGGGCTCTTTTGCGAAATCAGAAATCCTGAGAGTATCGCAGAGAGAATCAAATTTTTAGAGAAGAATAGTGAATTAAGAGAAAAGATCATACTCAAAGCCAAAGAGGCATCAAAGGGCTACGACTGGAACTTGATAGCTAAAATAATGAGTAAAAAGGTCTTTGTTTTGCAATCTGGTTGCATTCAAAAAATTGTTATTTCTAGCGGTATTTTCCCTCCACAAATTGGAGGTCCAGCTTATTATGCATGGAATTTATCAAAAGAATTAAAGGGGATGGGGCATGATGTAAAAGCTGTTTCCTATGGAATTGAGAGCAAACTACCTTCTGGTATCAGACATCTGGCTTATTTTTTTAGACTTCTTTTTAATTCATTTGGAGCTGACTTTATCTTAGCCCTCGACACTCTAAGCGTTGGCCTTCCTTCAGTCTGGGTTAAAAATACTTTAGGCAAAAAACTTTTAATTAGAATTGGTGGAGATTTTCTTTGGGAAGACTATGTTAATCGAAAAGAAGGTGAGGTTGTTCTTTCAGATTTTTACAATCACAAAGGATCTTTTTCAAAAAGAAGTAGGAAAATATTTAATCTCACAAACTATGTTCTAAACAATGCGGATGCAATTATCTTTAGTACCAAGTGGCAGGAAAATATTTTCAATAAGGTCTATAATCTGGAGGCTGAAAAGAGTCACATTGTTGAAAATTTTTATGGGGAGAAAAATAAATCACAAAATTACAAGAGAAAGAATTTTCTGTGGGCTGGAAGGAAAATTATTTTGAAAAATATAAAAAGAACGGAACAAGCTTTCGTAAAAGCTAAAGAAATACAAAAAGACATAGAGCTCGATGTCCTCTCTGGTTTCAAAAGAGAAGAACTTTTAAGAAAAATTTCTGAATGTTATGCCGTCATCCTTCCATCTTTTAGTGAAGTTAGTCCAAATTTAATTATGGAGGCGATTTCTTTTAATAAGCCATTTATTATGACAGAAGATACGGGTATTCATGACAGGGTGGGAGACATTGGTATTTTCATCAGTCCTTTATCAGAGGAAAATATCAAAGAAAAGATTTTGTTTTTGTCTGATGAAGTAAGTTACAAAGAACAAAAGGCAAAGATTGAAGGGTTTAATTTTGCACATAGTTATAAAGAAATTGCAGAGGAGATATTAAATATTTCGAAAAAAATATGAATATATTAACAATAGGGTCAGACAGGAAAATATTTGATGAAACAAGCAATGTCAAAAAGAGAGTTGTTGACTATGGTTCTTTAGTTAATGAGTATTATGTCATAGTTTTCACTCAGAAATCCCTTGGTTTAAAGATAAAACAGCTTTCAGGCAATACTTGGGCCATACCCACAAATTCTTCAAATAAATGGTTTTATATCTGGGATGCCTATAAAATAGGGCGAAAAATGGCTGAAATTGACCTTGTAAGCTCACAAGACCCTTTTGAGAGTGGTTTGGCTGGGTTTCTGATTTCAAGGTTTTTAAAGACAAAATTCCAGATTCAAATTCATACTGATTTCAAGAATCCTTATTTTAAAAAGAGTTTTTTAAATAAGATTAGGCTTATTCTTGCAGGTATTACTCTTCCTAAAGCAGATTTAATAAGAGTTGTTTCAACTAAAATTAAAAAATCTCTGAAGGATTACAAGTTAAAAGCTAAAATTACAATTTTGCCTATATTCGTTGATCTCGAAAAGAATGAATCCAAGGAAGCACTTTTTGATGTCCACGATAGATTCCCAACATTTTCTAAAATAATTTTAATGACGACTCGATTAGAGGAAGAAAAAAGAGTAAGTCTTGCTTTAAAAGTTTTTAAGGGACTGATTAAAAAACACAAAGATATTGCATTAGTAATTGTAGGGGATGGTCGAGAGAGAAAAAACTTAGTTGGGGAATCAAAAAAGTTGGGAATTAATAAAAATGTTTTCTTTGAAGGGTGGCGTGACGATTTAATTTCTTATTACAAAACATCTGATGTTCTTTTATCAACTTCTCTTTATGAAGGTTATGGACTTTCATTAATAGAAGCATCTTCTTTAGGGCTTCCTGTTGTGACAACAGATGTTGGGATTGCCGGAGACATTCTAATTAATAATACTAATGCACTGGTCTGTCCCGTTGAGGACTTTGGATGTTTAAGAGACTCATTAACTAAATTAATAGAGGACGAGAGTCTTTATGAAAAACTTAAAAAGAATTCATTGAATGTTTCCGAGAGACTCATTTATAAAAATAAATTTGAGTATTTAGACGCTTATAAAAAAAGCTGGAGAATATGAGACTTTTAATTCTTACACAAAAAGTTGATTTGAACGATGATGTCCTTGGATTCTTTCATGGATGGATAAAAGAGTTATCAAAAAAATATTCTTCCATTATTGTTATTGCTCTTGAAGTTAATAATTATGATTTACCAGAAAATGTGGAAGTTTTGTCACTTGGTAAAGAAAATGGAAGATCAAAAATCAAATATATTATTAATTTTTATAAATATATTTGGAATAAAAAGAGTAATTATGACTCTGTTTTAGTCCATATGAACGCTGAATATATGGCTTTAGGCGGGCTTTTATGGAAATTATGGGGTAAGAGAACCTCTCTCTGGTATAACCATTCTCATGGCTCTGTTTGGGCTAGAATATCCACTTATATTTCTGACAATATTTTCTACACATCCCCTTTTGCATTTATGGCTAAATTTAGGAAATCAGTAAAAATGCCTGTTGGTATTAATACAGATTTGTTTAAATTAAATGAAAATATTAGTAAAAAAGATAATTCATTATTATTTTTATCTCGTATTTCTCCCGTCAAAAAACTTAAAGAATTAATTGAGGCACTATTAATTCTTGATCAAGACAATATTGATTTCAAATTAACTATCGCAGGGGAGGCGAGCGAAGGATCTGAAAATTATTTTAATAAAGTTAAAGTTCTTTCTAAAGACTTAGAAATGAAAGGTAAAGTTCAGTATATTGGTAGTGTTCCAAATTACGAAACTCCAAGTCTTTATAATGAGCATGAAATTTTTATAAATTTAACTGAATCTGGTTCATTTGATAAAACAATTGTAGAATCAATGTCTTCTGGTACTTTGGTTTTGGTTTTGAATGAATCTCTTAAGGATTTTTTACCAAAGGATTTTATTTTCAGTGATAGTAGTCCTCAGGTTATATCAGATGTCATAAAGAAAGCCTTATCTATGGATAGTGATAGTGGGAAAAATCATATTTCGAAAAATAGAGCTTATGTTGAAAGTGGGCATAGTCTGAAAAAGCTTACTAATTCTTTGTATGGACTTTTATAGATTTATTCACGATTTTTGTTAAAGTATCCTAATTAATATGAAAGATTTTATTTTAATACCAACGTATAACGAGAGAGAAAATATCTCAATTATTATTCCTGAGCTTATGGATTTAGTTCCAGAGGCTAATATTTTAGTTATTGACGATAGTTCTCCTGACGGAACTGCAGATGTTGTAAAAGAACTTTCTTTGAAATATCCCAATGTACATCTCCTTTCAAGGAAAAAGAAAAAAGGGCTAGGCGCCGCATATAAAGACGCTTTTAAAAAAGTTCTAGAAAATAATGATGTTAGGTATATTATAACCATGGATGCAGATGGCTCTCATCATCCCAGTTATGTTCCAGAAATTATTAAATTAATGAAGAATTCAAATCTTGTTTTAGGGTCTAGATATATTAAAGGTGGAGGTGTTGAAAGTTGGGAGTTATGGCGACTTTTACTCAGTAAATATGGGAATATTTATCCTAGATTAGCTTCTGGTTTAGGAGTCAGAGACATGACTTCTGGTTTTACCTGTCTTGATTCAGACACAGCCAGGAAGATTGATTTTGAGAAAATTGGAGCAAGTGGTTACGCATATCTAATGGAGTTTAAGTTCCATATAATTAATGATTTAGGGGCAAAATTCTCTGAATATCCAATTATTTTTAGAAGTAGAAGGGAGGGTGAATCTAAGATGTCTAGCCATATTATTCTTGAAGGTTTAAAGACCCCATTTAAACTCTTTCTGAGAAGATTAACGAAATTACCATTAGTCGGTAGTGTTTTGAATCATAGTACAAGTGGTTTTAAAGATTTTGGAATGCCATTTAGGTATTTAATTTCTGGAATTGTGGCTGCTACTACAAACTTTGGAGTTCTTTTTATTCTGACTGAGATTTTCTCACTTTGGTATATTTCTTCATCAATATTATCTTTTGTCGCTTCTCTTTTTGTAAGTTTTCTTCTACAGAAATTCTGGACATTTAGAAATCATGCTTTGGATAAAGTTCATCATCAAGCTTTCTTTTATATTTTGACAATAACATTAAGTTTAGGAGTTAATACCGGAGTAATTTTTGTTTTAGTTGAATATTTGGAACTCTGGTACATGCTAAGTGCAGTTATTGCCGGTGTGGTTATAAGTGTTATGAATTTTATTTTCTATAAGAAAATATTTAGGTAATCTTTTCAAAAACTACCACAATTGAATTTGATTCACCTATTTTTAAGTGCTTATCTAGTATAGATAAAAAATAAAGAGGGTAGAAAAGAAGGGCTACGACTGGTTTTGATGTAAAACAATTAAGGAAGTCTATCATTTTTTTAGCTGGAGTATATATATAGTGAATTACATTTTTAATTACTAAATTATTTTCTTTGGCTAATTCTTTGAATTCTTCAATTGTATAGCCAGGTTTTTCATGATTATATTGTTTGTAATCTAGGGAATTACTTTTTGAATGTTCAGGAGTTGTGATTATTAAAGTCCCATTTTTCCTTAAAACTCTTGATAATTCACTAAATGCTTTTTTATCTTCTTTAATATGCTCTATTACTTCAGAGCTCATCACTATGTCAAATGATTCATTTTGTAGAGGCAGGTTTGTTAGTGAGCCAATCATTGTCTTAATATTTTGGAGTTTTGAATACTCACTTATATTCCTATTAATTCCATTGATTCTGTTCTCATCAAGATCAATAAGATTTAGGTTTTTAAAACCCATATTAGCTAGAGTCATTGAAACAATTCCGTAACCACAGCCAGCATCTAAGATTTCTTTGTTTTTTGGAACATTTTTAAATATTGAAAGGAGAATTCTAGCTCTCATTCGAAACCATATATGTGGCGTACCAAAGACAAGGACAGCCATCTTATTTATAAGACTCATCTTTATGCTGTACGACTTTCCATCAGCCGT
>PBQF01000064.1 GCA_002724975.1 Parcubacteria group bacterium | reverse complement strand
CCTGTTTAAGATTTTCCATTATTAAATCTAATTCAACAGTTAATAGTTTTCTTCCATCTTTCCATGTCTTACTGTTTCTGTGAATACGATACCGGGCCAATGGTTTATTAACATAGTCAACCTTCCACTTGTAGCTTATTCGGAGATAAGCATCATAATCGCCAGCCATAATTAGCCTTGCATCAAATGGATTGCCGATACTACCAAAGGCCTCTCTCCTGATGACCACGGTTTGGGTATTAATAAAGTTACGTTGTAATAATTCTGAAAAGATATTACATCTATACGGCATTATATATTCAAATAACTGCTTTTCTTTACCTTTCTCGTTAAACATAAAAACATCGCTATAAACCAGTCCAATCGTATCATCTCTCTCTAGAAGAGGAATTTGTTCCTCAAGTTTTATAGGCAGCCACATATCATCGCAATCAAGAATAGCTATATATTTACCCCTTGCTTGTTGGATAGCAAGATTTCTAGAACCGTAAAGAGGAAGGGATGCATCTGACCTGAAGTATCTCAGTTTACTGCCATAGCTCCTTGCTATCCTTTCACTGTTATCTACCGATGCTTTGTCCTCCCAGAAGATGATTTCCCAATCTTCATAAGTTTGAGCAAAAACACTATCAATAGCTTCCCTTAGATATTTCTCACAATTCAGACAATTCATAATCACGCTCACTGCAGGAGCCGAACAATCGCGGGTCTTCTGAGATTGATTATCTTTTGACAATGACATTTTTAGCTTATTTCGTACTTATAAATGGTTTCTATGTATCCTCGTTAACTGCTGTAAACAATTCTTCACGACTTAAATAGTGTGCCAAAAACAACTCCGTTGTAAACACTAGATTCTTTTCGTTAGTTGTTATTTGCAAGAATCTCATCATATATTTCAAGTATCTTCGCCGCTGTTTTATCCCATGAAAACAATCTAGATCTTTCTCGTCCCATACTGCTCATACGATTCCATAATTCTTTATCTTTTAATACAATATACATGCTTTCACACAGTGAGTTGATGTCAGTAGGGTCTACCAATATTCCGGCATCACCAACTACCTCTGGAAGAGAGGATGTGTCGGATGTAATAACTGGTACTCCGCAAGCCATTGCTTCCAAAGGAGGCAAGCCAAACCCTTCATAAAGCGTCGGATATACAAATAGATCAGCACAATTATATAGCAAAGGCAAGTCCTCATCCTTAACCACACCCAAAAACAATATTTCCTGCTGTAAACCACTATGGCCAACTTCTCTAAAAATATCTTCATAAAGCCACCCTTTACTGCCAGCTATAACCAATTTATAGTCTTTAAAACCTTCTTTTCTTAATTTCTTAAAGGCTCTTATTAACGAAACAACATTCTTTCTGGGCTCCAATGTACCTACGTTCAAAATCATTTTTGAAGGCAGATTATTTTTTAGTCTATATTCTTCCACATTACAAATAGGACGGAACCTGCTCTCAACACCAAGATGTACTACCCTTATTTTCTTCTCTTTAACTCCATAATATTCAATAATATCCCTCTTTGTTGAAAAAGAATCTGCAACAATAATATCAGCCCTCTGCATTGAAATCCTTAATATCTTTTTTTTATAAAACTGCCTTGATTTATTCAGCAAATTTGGAAAACGCACATAAGCTATATCATGAACCGTGATGATAGTCGGACGTGTTGTTTGGACCAAGGACAAAGCGTGGTCAGTATAATGAAATAAATCAAGCTTATCCCTCCTTGAATAAACCGGCAAAAATGTCTGTTCCCATAAGATCCTTAACGTATTATTTTGGATAGCTGTCTCCGGGTTTCCAAGTTGAATCTCTGACCCGCCTGCCTCAATAAAATTACTCACATTGCCCGGTACATAAAAATGGTAATTATTTTTCCCATTGGTTCTTAAGATGGACTTACGCAAATTATATGTATATCGTCCCACACCTGTAGTAACATCACAAACTTTCGAAGCATTGATACCGATTTGCATGTTTATACTTTTACGTAAGCCTGGTGTAAAAGTTAGATACAATTCCTTGGTTTCATTTAACATTCTATCCAAATTAAAATGTTCTTTAATGCTCTTACTGGCATTTTTCGACAAATAGTCATATATCTTTTGATCCTTCTTCAAAGTTCTAACTCTTTCAACTAACAAGGAAGGTGTATTAAGTGGAAACAACAAACCCGTTTTATTATCATCTACAACATCAGTATTCCCATAAACCGCACTGGCGACAACAGGTTTTCCATATGCCATTGCTTCCATTGTTGAAAAGCTCAAACCCTCTCCAAGTGATGTATTCAGATAAACATCGATTGTTAGAAAAAAGTGCTTAATATCTTTGATAAGCCCCAATAGTATTACCTTATTCCGCAAATCATATTTTCCAATAGTACGTTCTATCTCCCTACGCTCATCTCCATCTCCACCTATTACGAGAAACACATCATCATGGCTTTTCAGATAGTTTGAAAGAGTTTTTATTGCATAAGGTATATTCTTAATTCTATCAAAACGGGACAGCATACCTATTACGAAGCTTTCGTTCGTAACATGCTCTCTGGCAAATTGTAAGACAGAGCATCTATCTATATCATTGTATACTTCACTGCCAGCATGAATCCCATTCTCAATTAAAACACATTTTGAAGAAGTGGATATCCCTAACCTCAAACCAATTTGCCTCTCTGACTTTGAGACAAAGATGAATTTATCAGTCAAATTCTTTAAAAGTAATTCAATGATTACTTTACGATTAATGCTTCTAGAGTGTATACCATGAAAAGTGTGCACTACTTTCAATTTTGTATTAAGCAGCTTTAACAATCTCGAATAGATACCCGCCCCTCCACCGTGGGAGTGGACGATCGTTATATTGTTTGCTTTCACCCATCTGGACAGTGCAAGAAATGTCAGAATTTTGAAATTTCGATATGGAAGTTTAAATGGTGTAATCCCCTCATGAATAATTTTCTCATAATAAGGAGGATGGTCAGGTATTGCACAGAAGAATTTAAAGAAGTCTCCCAGTTTGGCCATAATATTAAAGAATTGCTCTGCCCCACCACCTTCACTCCTGGAACTAATTATCAGAATATTCAACTTGCTAGATTTCTGCAAAGGCTTCACAGGACTACTAAATGAAATTTTTGTATACAGGCGTTTCAGATTTCTACGTAAGAGGCTATTGTGCATTAATTGTGTCTGGACCCAATCGTTTATATAAAAATTTGCGATTATTCCAGAAAGCGGACCCAGTTTTCCCCAAAGTTTCCTCTTCATCGCATCATGCCTAATCTCTTTTCTTGCCTGTCTTGTCAACTCTAAGGCTTTTGCACGTTCCTCTGTAGGAAAATCAGGAGTTGCAAAAACAGGTTTAAAATCCCAGTGAGAAGAGTTGTTAAGATATTCTTCTGGGTACATAATTAAGTATTTATTGTTTTTAGCCCATTCATACAGTTCTGTGGCAGGGAAGGGTATCAGATTATAAAATCTGGCATCAAAAATCTGATATTTCTTTGCAAGCGCAATGGACTCTTTAACTGTAGACAGATTCTCTCCGGGTGCACCAACAATAAAGAACAAGGTTACTGTAAAATCCAGTTCTATTGCTATTTTTAAGGCATTTTCCATAACTACAAGATCCTGGCTCTTCTTGATATTTTTAAGAATTTGTTCGTTTCCTGATTCAATACCAAAAGCAAAGTACTTGAAACCTGCCAGCTTCATTGCAGAAAGCATTTCCCTGTCCACTCTATCAGCACGTATTCCATTGTTGCAATTTAGCTCAATATCTTTGAAATCTTTTCTGCAGATTGAATCGCATATTTTAAAAACCCTCTCTTTATCTAAGGTAAAGTTATCATCAAGAATACTTATCTGCTTAAAACCTCGGTTGTACCAATATGTTATTTCATCAACAATGCTCTCCGCACTTCTAATCCGATACTGTTGCCCTATGGACGTTTTTACAGGACAATATGTGCAGTTAAAAGGACAACCTCTCGAAGAAACAATACCTATTTCCTCTGTTACATATTTACCAAGGGGAAATTTTTCAAACCTTGGAAATGAAAACTTATCAAGCTCTTTTTCAAATGGCCTAGGTCCTGCAAAGTTTACTTTTCCGTCCTTTCTGTATAAAAGTCCCGGTACACTCTCCTCATCAAGTCCACTACATAAATCCAGCATCGTGTACTCACCCTCCTGCACAATTCCATAATCGATACCTTTACATTCCTCTAATGCTTTTTCTCTTAATGTCGATATATGAGGTCCTCCAGCAACCACCGTGATGCCACTAGATATATCTTTCATATAATTGATAATATAATATGACCTCTTGTACATAAAGCTCATAAGGCTTATGGCGACAAGGTCAGGCTTGAAAGACAAAATTTTCGCCCTAAGAATACTCAGGTTACGCCCGGTTGCCAAATCCAGAATATCATATTCAACTCTATTTTCTTGAAGGATCTGGGCAAGATATCCAATCCCTGCAGGTGGACGCAGAGCACCAAAATACCCTCCTGCATAATCCGGGAACAATAACAAAACTTTCTTATATTTCATTTTTTATAAGCCAAATACTGCGCAAGTATCAGTAAGATATAAACAAGTACAATACAGACAGGTATTATACTTAGTACTATGATGAGAACATCTGGTTATATACTATAACTTGACAATGAGGTACTCATTTGTTGCCCTGATGACTTCATATTTATCTCTCAGGTAATCAAGTACACTGCTATCGATCACATCCTGCTTAGTCGTAACGAAATAATCTGCACCTTCTTGCCTGCGCCTTTCTATCCGCTTTATTGAACAAACATTTGAATCCATAATCCACCCTCTTCTATTGCAATAGTACAGGAGTTCCGGCCCACCCCATATACAACCAATTACGAGGTCATTTTCAAGTGCTGTTTCATCAACTATCCTGCCGGCAATTTCAACGGGGTAATCCTTTTCAAGCCTCTTAGCGCTATATCTCCCAGTTATTTTGTGGTAGCTGATAAAAGGGAGAGTTACAACCATAATTACAAATAATGACTGTAGGACTATCCTTCTAATTCCGATTACATTATATATAGTTAGTAATTTTATAGAGTTACTGATAGCATATCCGATGAGTACAGATGCAGGGGCTATAATTGGAATGGTATAGTACGTATGCCTCCATACCTCATCTGTTGCCAAAAAGAAGTATATGATTATAGCAAGCAGCCAATAATGCATGTATCTTAGCTCTTTTTTCTTAATCGTAAAAATTATACCTAAAACAAGAAAAATACCTCCAATATATATTAGATCTTTCTCGAACACTTCAGTAAAGAACACCTTCTTGTAAAAAGACAGATGTGGTAAATAGCGAATTGCGTAATCCATATTAGTACTAAAGCTTAAATTACTCTGTGACAAACCATGTATGGTTGCTAAATACGTGGCATGTTTGTACCACATAAAAGTAAGTATGAGACTCAGAACAGCAAAGAGCCATAGCTTCCATTGTGTCAGAAAATTGAGTTTGTATTTTTTTAGACATAGGTACAATAATGGCAGGCCTAAACAAATCGTAGGAAGCTTTGTAAGAAATGCAAGTGTCGCACATAAAGTCATTAGTGCAAATCTCCACCACCCTGCTCTGCCTATCCACTCTGAAAAAAAGTAAAGCATGGTAATAGAGAAAAACAACATAGTTGATTCTGGTTGAAAAGTCCTGGAATAAAAGAATATACAAGGATTGAATGTATAAAAGAGTAAGGTTATCAATCCAGTTGTGTTACCTGCATATTTTTTTGTCAATTTATATAAGAAGAATGCCCCTCCACAGAAAGCAATTATAGAAACTAATCTACCAAGATATTCATGAATACCAAAAAATTTGTATAATATAGCGACAGCAAATGGATATATATTGAACTCACTTCCCCCGATGTAGCCTTCTGTGGTTCCGCTATTCAATGTCTGAGGATAAAAGATATTCATACCGTTATAATAAAAATTCCTTGCTACAGAAGCAGTATAACATTGCCTCCACCCTGCAGCTTCAAGTATAGGTTGTGTTATATTTATCAGCCTCGCCAGAAAACCAGCGAGTATAATCAAAATTGCATAGATGGTATTTTTATTTAGCATAATTATTTAAAATATTTAGTTCCATATCTTGTGAGCCTGCTATTTCTTCATTTAGCTTTCTCTTTACCTGCAACTCAACAAATCCATATCAGATACTTCTTCATCGTCACCCATTGATTTGGAAACACAAATGATGGACATCAGCATCTGAAAATCCTTGAAGCAACTTTTTCTACAGAATAATTACTCAACTCTCTGCTTTAAGATGTGGTCTAATACTCTCCACATAATCTGCCAAGCATTCTTTCCAATCCTTCATATAATTTATTCCTCTCGAAGAAAGTTTGAGATTTTGGAGCTTTTCCGAATGAGGACGAGGAGCAGAATATTCATCTTTGAAATAATCTGAATCTACTATATTTATGCGAATCTTCTTCTCAAGTCCAAGTAACCTTATCAGCTCTACAGCAACGTCATATCTGGAGCAGCTACCCTCACAAACCATATTATAAAGCCCAAATAATTCGGTCTGCATTATTGCAAACATTGATTCCGCAAAATTAACCGTATAGGTTGGCGTACCCAGCTTATCTTCTACTACAAACAATTCTTTCTTTCCATCCTGGATTTGTTTAAATATTTTGTTTATGAATTTCTTGTCCTTGTCACATCCTCCACCCATCATCCACCCTGCTCGAAAGATAAAATAATTATCAAGCATTTTTTCAATAATCACTTCACCATAATACTTGGATTTGGCGTAAATACTCATCGGTTTTGGCTGATCAAAATCATTATAATATTCTTTCTGGCCATCAAAAACCCCTGCGGTACTGATGTATATATGAGCAGCATCTAATCTTTTGGAAATAAGAGCCATGTTTTCTGCTCCCAGAGCATTTGTTTTCCATGTAATCTCAGGATTTTTCTCACAGTATTCTAAATCTGTTAAAGCCGCAAGATTAATTATTAAGTCTGGTTCAAACTTAAGAGCTTTTTCTGATATTTTTTGAAAATCTGCCACATCACCATACTCAAGCCACTGCTCATTTACATCAATATCTGTTGCAAGCACCTGGCAATGTGGCGAAAATCTTTCGTACACAGCCTTTCCTAACATCCCACCACAACCTGTAATAAACACCTTTGTGTCTCTCGTTATCTTCATAATATTGCTTTCGTTATCAAACTCACTGTAGGAGCTGAACTATCGTGGAATTTTCTAGACCTATTACTAATAGATACTGACATTGCTAAATTAATTTACACTAATAAATGATTGTAATGTATTCTCGTTAACGGGTACAAATGATTCCTTCACAAATTTCCTGCCATAATGAACTAAACCTATTCTTTCTTCATCTTCAAAAAGGAGTAATTTGCAGATCAGTGCATTTAACTGTTCCACTGTCTGTGCTCTGAAATCATAAGGATTATCTTCTAAATAATCGGCAGGATCAAAATTTAAGCTGCTTGAACGTCCGACACGAATTACTGGTAGGCCCTCTATCATACCATCAAATATCACCCCTGATGCCATTGTTATTAATAGCGAATATTGAGGCAATACATCATCCATTGGCTTGTCAACAATCGCCATATCACACTGTATATCATTGAAAAAAGTTTTAATAGTTTCTAGGTTTCTTACTGGCATCATTGGGTGGGGCTTCAGCCCAATCTTTAATTCCCTGTTGTCTGCCAATAACTTAATGGCCCCAGACGATTTAATTGCTAATTCCAATGCTTCTGGTTCTGCAAGAGGCAGGACAATCAGTATTCTGTTTTTCATGAATACCTTCAAAGAAGAACCACCCTGATCCTTTTCACATTTTGAGATCAAATTATTAAAGCGTAAGGCTGGCCCTATAACAAACCGTTCTCTGGGAGCCCCATGTTTTAAATAAATATCTAAAAAGAATTTCCCTGAACAGACAATTCTGTCAGGTAACGGCATATCCTTCCATTCCTGAGCTGCCGGATAAAGACATGTCTGCAAGGGATACAAAACACTATGTTGAAAACCTATCGAATTTACACCTGGAAAATATTCCTTAACTGTGTAGCTAAGAGGTTTCTCAGGAAACATGTTCTCAAATGTATAAATAAAAGATTTAATCTTAAAATCTTTTTTAGAAAGATTTCTTAAGGCAAACGCCTGTGCAATAAAAATATATGAGGAAAACATACCGGTCCTTTGAGTCTCTGTGAGTATTTTTGAGATGTCCTTGCCTCTATGCTTAACATCATCTAAACGAGAAATAACCACCTGATATATTAATACCACTAGGATTTTAAAGTAATCCTTCCATATCAAATAATTCTCCGGGATAAAAAATTGATATTTACATTTGTTAATTCTCTTCTGAATCTCTTTAGTACTCAGAGTAAGATTATAAAAATTAGGAATAAAAACCACCTCATATCCTTCTTTTTCAAGGTATTCACAAAGTCCTGGAAAATATACATCTTGTAACTTCCCATCTGCTGAAATTGTTTTGTCTGAAATCCATGTTCTTATGAATATCATCTTTGAGTCAGATGTAGAATAAAGATTTGATATTTGCTGAAGTGTTCCGGAAAATGCCCACGAAAGAAATTTAATAATTCTATATACTGTAGCAATTTTTGGGCGAAGAAATGTCCATGTAAGAAAATACGGCTTACCTAATGTTACCACCTTATACCTTTTTCTCAATTGATTTAATATTAGATGATATAGGGAGATGCTCTCTACAACAATCAAACTTCTATTTTGAAAATTTTCATTCTCGTATATATCTGAAAAGATATTATAGTAGCAAACCGTAAGAAATGCATGAGTTGACATTTCATTACGCTCAGCAACCATGGATGTCCACCATGCTAAGGGATACTTCTTGGAATATCTGGTACTCAGACGCCCAATAACTTCTATATAGGAATTCTTTAGTTCCAGCGCCTTTTCCTGAAGGATTTCCCCGATATCATTATATTTTGCAGTTGAAGGACTGTTTTCTTTCAATAAATGGAAATTTAAATAATTCGGTGAGAAATAAAACCATTCTGAAATGCTATAGCAATTGAAAACAGAAGGGTTTGTTTTGCCTGTTAAGCTGACAAATATAGTTTTCATAAATAATTATAAATAATTTTTTCAGTGTCTGTTTGAACTATGTATTCAACTATACTCTGCTTTTAGATCATCAGATTTCATTAAACGTCTTACTTCTTCTAAATCATCCGGCGTATCCACACTGATCTTTGCATCCTCGATCCTTACAGCTCTAATATTAACTCCATTTTCCAATACCCTTAAATATTCGTTATACTCAATATTTTCAAGTGGTGTAGAAGCCCAGGACGCAAATTGAATCAAGAACTCTTTTCTGAAAGGAACAATAAAGCACATCTTCAGCATCACATCCACCGTTGTACGAACATCACTGGGCAAATCATTTCTGGAACAATACATAATATTGTTATCCAGATCCAACACCGCCTTGATGTCAGAATCACTCCCTTTTTTAGTATATGACGTCACCCCTACGGCTATCTGCAGGTTTCTGTCCTCCAGAAGTGGAAGTACAATAGAATCAATATGCTCCGGCCTTACCAACGGTTCATCAGCCTGAATATTAACCACAATCTCACAATCCACACCCTGACATGCTTCGGCCAGTCTGTCAGAGCCGGTCTTGTGGTGAGAGTCAGTCATTATAACTTTGATGTTATAAGCTTCTGCTATTTCCTTTATCTTTTCACTGTCTGTAGCAAGGTAAACATCATCTAAACTATTCGACAATTGTGCCCTCTTACAAGTATGGACAAACATTGGTAATCCATCGATATCAACCAATGCCTTTTCCGGCAAACGACTGGAACGAAGCCTTGCCGGCAGCATCCCAACTACTTTCACCTGCTCTTCCATTTGTGATTATTCTTACTGTTCAGGACTACAAAATGATAAATATATAAACCTTCTTAATTTCTAACTCATTACTTTAATCATAGAGATATCTTTAATAACATATTTAGTTTTTTCTCTGAGCTTACTCTCTGACGTTAGTCCGCTGCAAACACCAATGGAAGCTTTCAATCCTGCATTAAGTCCCATCTCAACATCGGTTATAGCATCACCGACCATAATAGATTTTTCCTTATCTACGGACAATTCCTTCAATATTAAATTAGCCATATCCGGATGAGGCTTACAGTTTGCAACCATATCTTCACCGACAACCATGTTCACTCTGTCGGAGATTCCGAGGAAATCTGCTGCCAGATCAGCTCTTGCTGTTTTATCTGTAGTTGCAATAGCAATCTTACAATCATTCTCATACAAGGAATCTATAAGTCTATGCATACCATCTACAGGTTTTACTATATCATCTAAATGGTTGATACTCTGTTCATCTACTTCTTTAAATATTTGAAAGCAGGGATCATATGTATCCGAAAAACCGATCTCAGCCAGGGAATCTACCATAGCCTGCATTACTATCTCTCTTTTCTTGAGGCCCACCGGACCTTCGCTTCTTAGCCTTCCATTTTCGACATCCACTCCCATTGCATACATAATGTCGATTTTATTACTTTCATTAAAACCCAGCTTTTTTTGAGCTGATTCTACCCTGAAATTGATCATATTGGCCCAATAGTTATATAAATCTACAAGGGTTCCATCTTTATCAAAAATTACTAATTCGATATTATCTATGATATTCTCGTTAATCTCAAGATGAACCACTTATTGCCTCAATATTTGATTTTACTAATTGTTCTGCTACCATTACAGCCTCTTTAAGAATATCCAGATTATTGTCGAACTCCTCGTTTGTTACATATTTCTTTACTATTTTTCTGGCATAACTTCCTATAGCAACTCCATGAGCTCCCACTTTACACTGCTTTGCCAGCAAACCGGTCTTACTGTTTGTACCACCCGAGAGAAATATCATAACCGGTATCTCACTCTTTATTACTATATCAGCGCACGCAACAGTCTGAAGAGTGATGTTGAAATCATCTCCACCCCCACTCATAGGATCACCATCCGCTTGAACAATCATACGTTCTCCGGTAATTTCATACGCCTCTTTTACTCTTTCAATAAGGTGCTTATTGGACAAAAATGTTCTGTCCAGACACATGCTGACATAATTACCGGGGATTAATTTGTTTAATAGTTTCCAATCGTTTCTTGTTCCTTCATCATCCAATGTAATAGCATGAAGTTCCATTGTCTCTGTGCCTGCGGCAACACACTCAGGTAATATCTTTTCAAAATCTGCTTTTTTGTAATAATATTCTATTGCACCAAAGCTACACGATCTTCCACAGTCACCACATCCAATACACCTTGAGTCATTGACGATAAAATCATCACTAATCGCCTCACGTTCGCTACAGGCCTTAATACATTCCCCACATTCCGTACACAATTCGAGATCAATTTTGGCTTTTGCTACATGTGGATCTCCTTTTATACCGATACTAACATTCAGATAAGGCCTTATCTGAATGTCTTTTCCTAAAAGAGAAGCCTTCTCATACGCGATCTCAATACCTCTTTTTGCAGCATTTACCACGTCAACATTTGCAGACAAATCAAGAACATGCGTACCTGCTATAGTATAAATAGTTGACAATCTTCTGACTTCTTCAACGTCTTCGTTCCCGGCTCCGCAAACCAGCTTAAAACATCTTGTTTCGTTAAAGAGCTGCCTTAATTGCTCGTATCTTCCCATTAGTACTCATATGTTCCCTGATAAAGTAGATTTTAAATATAATTATCAATACCCTTATAGAATGATTTGTAACTTGTTGGTGTTAATATATGGATACCTTCCTTGCCTCTGTCATTAAGAGACTCGTCAATCTGTTCAATAAACTTTTGGTTCCACAAATGTCTTTCCAGGATCATGTCTTTATCATCCTGCTCCTCTTTCTCGGAATAAAAATGAAATCCTTTATTCTCCTGACTAATATAACCATCCATACCAACACAGAATATTCTCTTAGCACCCATAGCAATAGCAACTCCCGCAAGAAGCACAGATACAGTTCTACAATTAGTCGTAATAACACCATCCTTAATCTGAAAATCAGAATTTAATACATCAATATAATAAATTTTCTCATAATCTCTGTCAGTGTACTCCTCTATCATATCATCTGTGATGTACTGGCCTATCAGTAACTTGGATTCAGGTGCTACTGTATCAATATATGAAGTAAATCTCCTTTTATTAACAAAGCAATGATAATGAGGTTTGAATAGTCCACCTAAATAGTTTCCACCTAAAATAACCGGATTGTATCTGGTTATGAACTCCTCAATCTTTGGTGCATATTCTTTGAGAGAAGAACCATTCGCTATTATTAAAAAATCTCTGTTCTCATAACGATTAATATAAGGAACATTGGGATCGCCAACAAGCCTCCTGTAGGCAGCCCTGGGGTTGTCAGATACCCACGCCTCTTTATCTGTTACTTTACTTAAACCTCCGATAATTCCCTGATTGATAAGTTTATCCAGGTGGGACTTGGAAAAACCAACTGTATCCTCCAGTTTAATAATATTTAGAGCCTTCCATATGTCTTCAATCCTATACTCTTTATAATCTATTAATGACTTGGCATAGCTTGGATGGCACTGAAACATACCTGATAACATATAAGGCAACTGATACCCCCACTTATTTCCACTTTGCAGAGCAACAAAGTACCTATCTATTACATTCAACACCGGAATGGAATTGTATCTTTCTGATCCATGTTTTTCTAAAAACGAAATGATAATTTCTGTTGGAAGGTTGCCTGCTGCTCTACCCATACCATAAATAGTACTGTCTATTATGTGTACTCCGCAACGGATTGCCTCAAGTGAATTGGCAAAGGCCATCTGAAGGTTATTATGAGGATGAAACCCAACCTTGATATCTGGTATTTCAAGCACCGGTTCAAAGAAAGGCTTTATCTGGTCCGGAAACATTGAGCCATAACTGTCTGCTATACAAACGTAATCCAGTACTACTTTCTTAACTAAATCTACAAGATTCTTACGTTCACTTTTCGAATAGTTTGCATACCCCATTACATTTAAAGATACTTCATAACCCTTTCCCTTAATTTGTTCTAATAAAGTGATGGCCCCTTTCAGGTTATCTTTGTGAACGGCAATCCTCACCAGATCTACGACACTGTCATCTGCATAGCAGAAGTCATCTATTTCTATCTTGCCATAATCTGCCATCAACGCAAGTTTTGCCCCAACGATATTATTGGTAACCTCTCGAATATGCTCTTCTGTTGTGAATCTCCATAGGCCATACTTATTTCTGTCAAAATGTTTTTCGGTTCCCCTGAAACCAATTTCTACAAATTCTACACCACTCTTTGATAGCGCCCTATATACCTCCCGCACAAGCTTCTTGTCGAATTCCCAATTATTGACATAACCACCATCCCTTATGGTACAATCCATAATCTCAAATTCAGGTAATGATGTATTATTCATTTATTAATACTTAACCTTTCAAAGTACTCTTTAAGGTTTTTATAACTTTGTATAATCATAGCTGAATCCACCATATAAGTAACATACTGAACACCACAATCGACCAGTATCTCTAAATACTTCTTGTCTCTTGCAAAAGAGCCGCATGACTTACCGTTATTCTTGATTGTCTTCACACTGTCTTTTATGCAAGATACAACATCAGG
>PBQF01000063.1 GCA_002724975.1 Parcubacteria group bacterium | reverse complement strand
TGGAATAGTTCGGGTCCAGGGTTGCTATTTTTCTAATGAGAACTCGCGAAATGAGATCGGACGGATTATTTAACCTTTATTAAAATGTGATAGGGGAAAAAATGGAAAGGGACAAAAAAAATTCATTTGACGCATGTTTTATAGATTTTTTCGCGATCCTGGCGGCTAATTTCATACTTATTTCTTTGCTTCTGGCTCGAAATCTTGCGGATGAGTATTTTGAAAAAGTCAACCTTTATGAGCGAAAGATGACTAATACTCAAATAGGACTAAATCTTGATATGCCTGTTCTTGACGTTTTGATGAAGGGAGATGGAAGTCTGTCCTTTGTACTCAAATCAAAGACATTTGGCGCTCACACTTTTGGTAATACTTCTGCTGTAAAGAAAGTGCTAAAAAAATATAAACCGGGCTGGCTCAGGTTAAGAGTTGATCAGCGTGTACAGTCCGGAATTTTGCAAGAATTGTTATTTGACGCAAAAGAACTGGGAATTCATGCCAAACTTTCTGTAAAGAAAAAGAATTAGGGAAGGCTTATGAGAAAAAAAAATTACATTTTATTAATAGTTATGTTAGCTGTCCTTATCTATTCCCTGATGATGGAAACAGCGGAAAATGAAATTAATAGTTTATTAATAAAGAAAGCTCCTGGGGAAAATAAAAAGGAAGACGTCAAGTGGGTAGAAGTGCCGCTCGGATTAGAAATAGAAAAAGAGAAACCTAAGTCTAAAGTAAAAGTAATAAAAAAGAAGAAGATAGCGAAAAAGAAGAAAAAAACTACTTTTTCAAAAAAACAAAAGAAGAGCGTTTTAAAATCAAAATCTGCTATTAGGAAAAAAGTTGCTCAAAAAAGAACTTCCCAAAATAGTAATAAGAAAATAAAAAGAAATACTCTCAAAAACAGAGAAGCAAAGAGAAATACGAATAATGGTTATAATCTGCTCGCAAAATACAAAATGCCTGTGGAAAAATATTTGAGGATAATGAAGGATAAAGGGGGAATAATTGTTGTTTACGCAACAGACAGGGAAGGCATAGTTTGTGAGCTTGATCCTGTTAGCAACCGTTTAATCAGTAAGCCGGATACATCTGAAATGAGTATTCGTGGTAGAAGGATAACGGGGGATTACCCGGGTTCTTCACATGTTATAAAGAAAGCTGAAACTCTTTATGGTAGAGGGTCGTATGAGTTGATTCTGCTTCTTCCAAATGACCTTGATAATTTGATTTACGATAAAGTATCTGATGCTATTGTTGATCAAGGGTTGACTGTAGGTAGTGTAACATCGGTAGAGCTTGAATTCAGCAGTTTGGCCGGAGAAATGTTGTTTGTCCGGGTTAATAGAATATTAGGTAAGTTTGGTTATAAGAGGATAGATAAAGGATTTAAAATATAGTGATACTTTATTTCTTGTATCAAAATTTATTCGCTTTTCATGGGGTGAAAGGAGGGTCTTATGCTAAAGAAGTTATGTTTCCTTTTAATGTTTTCGTTAATTGTGGTTACTTGTGCTCAGGAAAATATCGGCGAAGTTAATATTTCTTCTTTCGCAGCAAAGCGAGCAGTAACTCAGACGGTTTCGAAGAAGGAAGATGTTCTGAAAAAAGCGGGTAAATTCTCTACAAAGATAGAAAAAACAAAAATGAAGGGTGAAGGAAATAAAATAACTGCCACTCCTTTTTCGGAAACCTTGAAGACTCAAAAAGTAAACCTGTTAAATAAATCACTTGTTGAGGACAAACAAAAAAATCTTAATAGTCCAGAACTGATAGATATTAAAAAGGAAACTGCTGAGGAGAGTACTGGTGAAAGCCTTTTAGAAAAAGATCATTCTGCAGCTACTGGAGAAAAAAATGACGAGAATCCACCTTTGTTAGCGAAAATTGAGGAAGATCAGCAGGAGGTTCAAGAAAAAAATGACGCAATTGCTAATAGAAATGAAGAAGGTGAATCTAAGATTATTAGTACTTCGAAGAAAGATGCTGATATCAGAAATAATTTGAGCAGAGAGCCATACGAAAAAAAGAATGATTTATCTATTGAAAATGAAAAGGTACTAACAAAGAATGAATTAACTACAATCGATGAAAAAGCATTGCACGCAAATAAGCAAAAAAAAGAAATATTAGTTTTGAGTAAAAGTGAAGAGAATGATGTTTTAGATGACGTCAATCTTTCAGAAAAGAAAAGTGAAAAGATTGTGTCTATTGAAGATAAAGAATCTACAAGAGAAGGCTTAATGGAAGAGAAAGAAATGGAGGCCGAGGGATCTTCTTATACTGCTTTGGAGGAAGTTAGGTGGAATTCTTTACGAGAAACCGATGAAACTTTATTGAGAATATCCAGTATGTTGAAAGATGATTAATTTAGTTGGTTACAAGTTACATTTATATTATTAAGAAAAAAATTTTGTTCCGCAGGGCGGTAACCTTTTTTTTCAGTTCATTGACAGGTTTAGGAGATTATTATGCGCATTTATTCTATTAGAAAAATTGGATTGGTATTAGCCGTATTATTTGAATTTCTTGTTGTGGATATTTCACCAGTTTTCTCGGAAGACCTTTTCAAATCTTTAGCCGGACTAAAAAGACTTGTGGGCCTCTATAATGATAATACCGCTTCAAAAAATAAAACTAAATACAGAAAAAAAAATAATCTCGATATGATAATAAACAAGGCAAGCAGGGAAACAGGCGTTGATAAAAGCATGATCAAAAGTATTATTAAGTCCGAATCTAATTTTCAGCAATTTGCTATTTCTACCAAGGGTGCGAGAGGATACATGCAACTGCTTCCCAAAACGGCCAGATCTCTGGGGGTCCGAAACATTTATGATCCTGTTGAAAATATCTCTGGCGGTACTCGTTACTATAAAATGATGCTTGATAGATTCAGGGGAAATCGTATATTGGCTTTGTATGCATATAATGCGGGCCCAACATCTGTAGAAAAGGGAAGGATTCCACTTGAAAGCCGCAGGTATGCCAAAAAAGTGATGCGCCACTACTGGAATCTTAGACGGACGGAGATGTAAATTTGCAAAAGATAAAGGTTATCATAATTGACATTACTAAAGTAGTTTTAAAAGGAGAGCGGATATATTTAAAAATTCCTTCTTGTTCAGATTTTTAAAAAAGTTAAGACATTAAATTTAAACGAGATCAGTGGTGCTGAAGGGGGATTCGAACCTTCCACTTTCTGAACGTCAAATTAAATAAATTTTAAGTATTAAATTATAGCCACGTTTATTTCCACTCGACTCGATATGGGGGATAATAGACTACTCGATATCTCTCCCAGTAAGAACATACTCAAACCTATCACATTCTTTAGCAAGAACATCTATATATAACTGAAGCTCCTCGTGATCGAGAGTTTCAACGGGTTGTTCAATCGTCCCCACAAGCTGTCTACGTTCATCAAATGCAAAACCCACCAGATCTTTGAGCGCGTTCTTTCTCCATGCGCGATAGGCCACGTCTCTTCTTAACTGAGCATTTCTGAAATAATCAGCTCTTACGACCACTGAATAAAAAATGTACATGTTGTTCCTACGTTTGAAGAGAACTTTTTGTTTTCTTCCACTCTTCCAGAGTTCCACGGACACAGCGTGTCCATTCCTTGTCCAGGAGATATCCTGCTTCTCTATGAGCTTGTCTATCCTGTCTATAAGTGATTTCATTTTTTTTATCCTACTTTATTTCTCATTATTCAAGATGACAACGTCTTTTATCTTGGCTGCAGCATATACTGTTCTTTTTACTAGTTCTGCCATCTCGTCAATCTGAGTTGTCCGTTTATGAAACAGAATACCTCCTTCGATTGATATCAAGTCTTCATGCTTTCTCATGTCAGGCCATATGCATATCTTGGGCTGGCCAAGTTCAATCTGAAGTTTATATAAACGGTCAATATTACTGTTATTGCGAAGGTTTAGATGGCCAACAATGCTTATACATCTCAGGAGAGTAGCATCACCTGAAGTCTGGGAGCGAAGTCTAAGGGTGAAAGACTGTTTAGTAATGTTAGAGTCCTCTTCTGCTGTTCGATCAAAAAGAGAAAAATTCTGAAGAGATGCCTCTCCTTCTTTTTTCTGCTTTTCGCTTCCTGTAGATTCAATCTGGTAGTCAATTATCAGTTGATTCCATAGAAATTCGAGGTGCTTGAATTTACTCTCTAAATCAGGTTTTATTACTGCATCTTTTCCTAATATTCCATTCATCCAATCTTTTTTTACTGGGAAGGCGGATTCGAGGGGCTCCATAACAGGTGGAATTTCTTTCAGTCCATCAAGAAGTTCTCTGGATACGTTAACCCTGGTGTCCTTATGTTCCGAATCGCCTTTTGTTTTATGGATCAGCTTTATGAAGCGATTCAGTCGAGAGAGCACTCGTTGTATTTGCAAAACTTCTACTGTATCACGCAGGTGCGGGTAGTGAACCTGGATCATCTCCTCTTCCGTAGGTGGAGTGTTTGCATTGTCATAATGTCTTTGTAAGAGGCTTCCTATTCTGTCTACTCTACCGGTGCGTTGTTCTAAAGCAGAGGGAGTCCATGCAATACCATAATGCACTACATTCCTGCAAAATGTGTGAAGATCCTCTCCTTCCTGAAGCACATCGGTACTTATTAACGCAAGAGGAAAGCCTGGCATGCGAAACTGGCGTACAAGCTGCTTGTTTACTCCTCCAGCCATTCTACCCACTGGTGTTTGTTTTTGAAGAGTAACTCCGTATATGCCTGCTATTTCGCATAAAGGAGCAGAAGGAACTTTTGGGAAGTTCACTGAAATGAGAATATCAAAGGTTTCAGCTGCGCTTGCGAGTTCATAGAAACTATGAAAACCACTGCTGTGCATCTGAGTTTCAAGGAGGTTGATGTAGGCTTTAATTAGGTGTACATCCGGATTTTTTACTTCAGCCTGACTGCCAAGGGTGAAAGAACCTATCATTTTAATAGCAAGTAGATAAAGATCTATATAGGAAGCGCCAAGCCTGCAGATAGCGCTAATAAGTTCCCGCCTCTGCTCTCTTTTTCTAAAACTCTCTCGAAAATCCCTTATGTTGTCCTCAGGGAAAATACGAGAGCACAGACCAGGGCTTTTGGTGAGTTCAGTAAAGAATGTAGCAATCCCGATCATTTCTTTGGGTTGAGGAAATCCAGGGGGAGCATCTGTAGTCTGATCTGTTCTAATAGGGAATCGTTCCTCAATAATGATATTTGCTTTATCTCCGATCTTGCCTCCTTTTCTTCTTAAGCATTCAAGGCATGCAATCTGATAGGATTCATAAATATTAAGTTTTGGAAATTTTTCTTTACGTTGACTCCTATTCCTAAAGTATCCGTACGCACGGTTTAGAAGTTCCTGAGCCAGCTTTTTTTTATTTGTGTTAAGGATATTAACCAGTTCTCCAAATACATCTGTTGGCCGGTTAAGCAGCATTGAAACGTAATCATCTTCAAAGAGCGTTGCATACACTGAGCTTGTAGATGAAAGACGATTCCGCTGAAAGGCCGCTCCTGAAAGACAACCGGAAGGTCCTTTTCCTCTGTAAAACCAGGAAAAGAAAGTTTCCATACTTCCTTCATCCTCTTCGTCCAGATAACGGCGGTCTTCTTCAAGCTCTTCCTGTTCCTGCTCCATGTTGTCCTGGGATATTTCTTCAAGTACTTCATCAGGACGACGCATCCTTTCCCGTTCGTAACGTTTAAAGAGTACCTTTATTTTATCGCATAGCTCGGGAAGAGCTTTTTCCATACGGTTTCTAATCCAATGGTCAAAAGAATATTCAACCTTTGATGCCAGTTCGTTTACTGTTGCAACTCGCCTGACAAATACAAGGGTTTTTTCCCCTGTTTCAAATATGTTTTCAAGTGCTTGGGCTGTCCTGTCCAGCTTAGGATGGGGAAGGGATCTTCCGAACCTTTTTCGGTATGAGTTTACAATTGATTCAATCGCTTTGGTATCTATTCCCTGTTTTTCAATAGTCAGTGCCTTATCATTTTGATTCTTACCGTCAAACATTGGTTCCGTTTTTTCATCTGCATTAGCAGGATCTTTTTTTCTTTTTCCCGATTTGCTTACGCTTTGGAGAAAACTCTCAAAGGAGGAAAGCATTCCAATCTGAAAATGATTGTTGAACTTTTCATCCTGAAGGATTTCAGCAACTTTTTTCTGCATGAGCGCCACAACGAGACGTTCCTTTGGATTGTCCATCTGTATAGGTTCATCGTGCAACGTATATCCACCTTTACGCCATTCCCGACGATACATATTTTTGGTATAGTCTTTACCGTTGATACGGAGAGCTGATACACGCCGCACCATTAATTTTTCCATGATTTCACGCTTTTTTTCATCTGAAAGCATGGGATTTGAAAGATTTGTTATGGGGAAATTACCATGATTGTTAATTCCTCTCAACTTTACATTCCCGAAACCAAATAAATCAAACTGTCTATAAATTGCGCCGTAATTCTCATCAAAGGGAGTTGCAGAAAGCAGCAGGATATTATTCACTCTTGGGGAATAGAAGGGATGCATATTTGACTTTCCTTTATGATGTCCGAAGGTGAGACCCATAATGCGATTTCTAATGCTTCCATATTCTGAAAATCCTTGCTTCAGGTTGTGGGCTTCATCAACTACAAGAAGGTCAATTTGGGGGACTAAGGCATTAATAATAGTTCCAACAGCGTCACGGAATGTTTCCGGGGTCCCAGTTGCAAGTGGCCTCATATCGATCCATCGAACCATACTTTTGAACTTATTCCGAAAGTTCTCTCTCAAATTTTCATCGTTTATAGATAGACTAAAGCTGGTACTGCGGAGAAAGAAGTCACGGTCAGCATTTAAGAGTATTTCATGGACAAACGATAGCAGTGAATTGGATAATACAGGTTCCCAATCAGGAGTACCCTGGATAGATTTTACTCTGTTACCTGATATCTGCCAGTTGAGCCGCACAAAATTTTCGAGTTCTTTTATCCATTTCCTTTGAATATTTTCCCTGGGGGTGATTACTACAATGCGTGCATGAGGGTTGAAATATCGGAATAACCCCATAACACCTAGTGCTACATATGTCTTGCCCATACCTACTTCATCCGCAAGATACGCACATCGATTGCGTTGCAACATATTAAAAAGCGCGACAGTGCCTTCAAGTTGAGTATCGGCAAATCCACCTTTCCCCTGATATGAAGCAGGGGCAAAATCAATGAGTTCTCGGACAAACTCCTTTGTTACCATCTTCATAGGACGTTTCCTTCCGCAGTAGCAACATTAAGGAATGCCTCCTCATACCATTCTATAAATTCCTTTCCTTTTTTCATGTCTTCGTCAAGAAGTTTCCGCCTAACTGCTTTAAGCTTTTCAAGAAGACATTGAAGGTTTTCCAGTCTGGACCTGCGTTCTTTTATGAAATCTGGATATTTCTTTTTTATCGTATTATAGAGCTGACATGCACAGAGAAATATCACATAGCTTACAACTGGATCTCCATCCTGTTTTTCTAATGTTTTTTCAAGTAAATTAGGTAAAGAATCATATTTTGCTCCTGCAAAGCGTGCTTCTGCATTACCGGGTCTTCCTTTTTCTATTGCATCTTCAATGTATTTCTGTAGACAACCAAAGGAGTGAAAGATGCCAGAAAATCGATTAAAGAGGGTATTGATGTCGGGTAATTTTCCCGTAGTAGTATCAACTAATAACGGATCATCTCCAGGCAATCTATTTTCAATAAATGCAGCCCTCTGTTCTGGGGTGAGCAGTGACCAGAATTCAAGGATTTCTTCCGGGGTAAGTTGCATGAGAAGGGAAGGGCGATAGCCCATGTTTTCTTCCATAACTATAATACGCCATGTTCCCTTTGCATGTTTTATGCTGAGGAAACTTGTCGATTGAAGAATCGTTCTGATAGTCTCGGATTCCCTCTCTCCGCAGACGACCCATCTGTTAAGGCGAGGATTATCTATTTGAAATAGAAAATGGCCATTTGTTTCACAGACATCAAAACCTTGTTTTTTTTCTTCAATAAGTCGGTATGCAAGAGTATTGGTTCCCCAGTCGAATCGGATACTTATATCTATAACTGCCTTATCAAGATCATCTTCCTCTGCATTTCCCTTGGATATGAATCTATCTTTTTCTACGTCCAGTCGTTCGAGCCACCAACGTTTTGGGTATCCTTCATCCGAAACATCGATGAGAAAAGATGCTTCAAGGTTTCCAGCCCCGCTATGGCTATGTGCACTTTCGGTAAGGTTTACAGAACCGATAAGGAGAATATCCTTGCCCTCGTTTCTGTTCCATAATCGGTATATTTTCGAATGTACATTGCGAGGAGGAAGCAGTTCCGCAGATTTGCCTCTTCCTCTGTGCATAATTTCACCCGGCAGAGTACTCCAATATGCATATTCTGATATTTCATTGTATGTCTGTTTAGTCACACGAGCAGTTCCATCTGTTTCCTGAGGGATATATACCCTCGTTTCCTTTGGCTTTAAAACTTCTATCAGTTCTATTAAAGGACCTGCTCCCGTAGGGTCGAAAAAAGGGGAGATGATTTCAAGGTTCCAGTCATGGCGGTGAAACCGGAGATTTGTTAGCCACGTACTTAGTTTTTCCTGTCCGTAAAAAATTCTTGTATAAAACATCCCTCCATAACTTGCTAGCTTGAGCTGGTCTCTTGGTGTTTGTTTTAGAAGGAATTCACGAATCTGCTCAAGGGCTGAATGATTATCATCCGAGTCAGCATTTTTTTGAATACGTTGGATAAGGCCGAGTAGATCACGCCGTATTGAAGATGGTGATGGATTAATTTCCCGATCTTCTATTTCCATAAAATGAGAGCACTCAATGTTTTCCCACCAACCTGCCCGGGTTAAATTTGCTGACTGTATTCCTACAATGAGGCTTTGGCTGGGAAGATTTTCCACATCGTTTTCTTCTGGTTCTTTCTCTTCATTGTCCACAAGCAAAAGGATTACCTTTGGATGAAAACAGCCGGTATTTCTTCTTATGCTTATACGTCGGTAATCGAGTTGAGCTGGTTCTGCATCCTGCGAAAGCCCACTCATATCGTAATAAACTGCTAAATTATCAACAGACCGGAGTGCATCTTCAAGCTGGATACGACGCAGTTTATCTGCTGGGCTAAAGGCCTGATCAAAAAGAATGGGAAGAACATGAAGTTCGAAAAACCCAGGGTCATAAGTAAATGTAGTAAAGATTCCTGCTCTTACTCTTCTACCTCCTATTTTATCTCCAAGCTTCTGAGATAAGACAGCCATAGGGATTTCATTTTTTGATATTTTCATTTGATGTTCCTGAGCTGAAAGGTTATGGATTTAAGAGAGTTTACAAAGTAGCTGTTTCTCCATAGCAGGGGCACATCATCCCCTTTAGGAATTTCCTGATTAAGGCCGCGGTATCTGACATCTATTTTCCCTTTTTTATTTAGTTTCACCCAAGGAGCAGCATTTCTACCTTCCATAACTTTTGTGTTCCATTCAATGAGGGCTTCTACAACGGCAGTGTAATCTCCTATAGAAAGAGCATCACAACAGTTGCTCATTATAGTTGCGATTTTTTTAGATGAAGCCTTAATGATTTCCTGGGAAAGTTCCCGGAATAAAGAAGGTTTAACATGTGGAACGGATTTTCCCCATAAATTGCATAGTTTACCGCCAGCTTCTTTTGGAGAAAATTCTTCCTGGGTAAGGAGAAAGGCAAAAAGAGCATCAGCTGGAGCTAACAGTGCTTCAAGCTGACCAATTCTTGAAAGAGAATCAGCTATTCTTTTGTCAACTTTTCTGGATTTATGTTCTATTTTGACAACTTCTTCACGATTCAGGGGAGATTTAAGATCGGAATATCTTTCGAGTAGAATTCGGAAATTTTGCTGACTGCTGTTTAAACCTTCCCTTTTCCCATTTGAATTAGTTTTAACAGCTATAGCATCTCTCAGATATTTGCCGTAAAAATCTTCTTCAGCGGGTGCATATTGTTCCGGCATAATACCTATAAGTGCTCTAAAAAAATCATTTCCACGCTTTGTATTTATGTTTCCACCTTTTGAAATAATCTTCATTAATGGATTTAAATGTTCTTTTAAACGAGGAAAGTAAAATTTTTCAATAAAGATTCGTGTTCGATCCTCTATACCAACAGGTCCTTGGGTTATCAAGCCCGATACTCTTGCAGGACTTGAATAGAGGCCCCAGAGGCCATAAACCTTCTGGTCTGACAAAATCATTCCTTTCCTGTTTGCTTGAATCGGGACAGAACCTTTTCCCTCTTCATACCGACCTTTTATTTTCTCAATTCCCCTTATTCCTTCTTCTGTTTCATGACCTACGTACCGAGCATACGCGCAGAGCTGTTCCATTCTCAAAAACAGATCAAGGGCCTCTTCTTTCTGAATTGTTCCTCTCTCAATAAGTAGGGTTGTAAAATAACGCGCAAGAATAAGGGTGGTAAATCCACGGACTGATGTGCTTGGTGTGGTAAGGTTAGTTACAATATGACGGGCAAAGGATGACCAGATGGGAACCATGCCGAGCGGGTCTCGTGATCCTTTTATCTTTGCGTTCGGGTCTTCCAGTGTTAAAAAAGCCATTAATTCCCTTTCTTAGCTGGAAATTTTAATTAAGACTGAATTAGCGATCAGCAAACTTGCATAGAGACGATTTGATTCTTTCCAGGTTTCTTTTTCTAAGATTTAAGTATTTCTTGTGGTAAAACCAACCTGTTGGATAGGTTAAATAAATACGTGTCTCTCTTTCAAAATTTTTAAGTTTACTGTAGACTATCTTTCCACTGTTTAGGCGGTTGATATACGTATTTACTCCATCCTCTGATACCGTATTGAATATTGTTTTGTTGAATGTGACTATTGCATCTACCTTCGATTTTTTTATTGTATTTGTAAAACAGGTTTCAGATTCCGGAATAATTACTTTCTTAAAAAAGGACTTCCCAAATATCTTGGGGATGTCCTCTGGATAATCCGTTGGAAATAGATAGTAGCAGTAGAAGACAAATTCAAAAGGGCTTTGATATTTCCCTCCGAGAAATGTTTTGCAAAGATATTCTGGATTTCTTTTTTCTTTTGGAATTGAGAACCAACCAGCATCATTCATAATTGGCCAGAATAAATTTTCTTTGTTTTTCCTGTTTGGGGACAAAAACATACCTTTTTTGACAGAAAGTGGATGTGGATTTGAGAATAGCAGCATAACTCGAATTCTTTTGCTGTTTTTTTTAGGGATGAGTATCTCGGATTTAAAGAAAACCTCTTTTTTAAAATCATCAAATGATATTAAATCATCAGGATCATTCAAATATTTCCCAACTATTTCTGAGGCTTGCTTTTTTATTCTTTTATACTCTTTTCCCAGAAAATATGAGCAATCGAGGCTGATTATCGACAAAATAAATCCTTTCAAAAACTGTGAAGGTGGCGATATTTAGCATATTTCATGTTTGAAGCCACAAGAATCTCAAATATATTAATAAAGTTATGTGAGATTATGTAAACAGATTTATTAATAAATCCTGTGTTCTTTTCGTCTTTTTAAATTTGAGTTAACACTAATAAAAATTAACAACCAAAAAACTGAGATGGCGTCGCTCTTTGAGGTTTACCTTCAAACATATTGCTAAAATACTGATGCTGAACTACCCATACTGAACAAAAAAATAGGATAAAAATTCAAAGTCTGGTTTTTGCGGGATAATTTACTTTATTACTTCCTCTAACTTATTCAATAACTTTACCATTGCAAAAGTATCGAGTTTGCAATATTCCAGCAAATCCTTTCTTATCTGCTCTACTTCTTTCTTGTCCTCAATTAAATGAAGGGTAGCATATGTATTCATAGCAACACCACCGTCACTTATTGCCATTCCTTCATAACTACACTCTGGAACAAGGGCAGGCAAAACGAACTTGAGGGAGTAGCTTCCTTTCATTTCTTTTGTGTAATAATCCTTTTTTTGAAAAGGCGCCATGAGGTCTACTATGTTTTCATGAATACTCATGAGTTTATCTTTATAGGATGGAAATTGTTCTGACAGTTCTCTTAATATTCTTTTCTCAAATGTCATATTGTAGGTCAAAATACATGCTTTGTCGGGTATTTTAGATGTAAGGCGTTTAATAAGTTCTTCCCTCTGGTCAATGCCTTCTTTTGCTAAAAATTCATAGTTTTTTAATTCAGCACTTTTACTTTCTAATACATGCAAAGAATATTGAAAAGGAACTTGCTGATAAGGATGAGTGCCGTCAAAGATAGGCACCGCTGGCATAAAAGTCTCAAAATCTAAAAAATAGAGAGGATAATAGATGCCATCTAAAAATTCCTTGATAGCTTTTTTATTAATGACTACTTTATTTGTTAATTCTGATACTACCTGTAATCTTTGACCGGAAGACAGATCATAATCATCTGGAATGTCACTAAGTGCTAAAATTCCTTTATAGTAAAGTTCAAATTTTTTTGAGGTATTTAAACGCTTGATATTAAAAATTGAATACTCAGGAACGTGAGACCAGCAGTGATCTTTAAAATCACAAGGATATGGAGTGTCGCAGTGATTACCTATATCAATTCCAGGACATTTCCCCATTAATATTTCATTCATTTCAGAAAGTTGATCCTCTACAAAGCCCTGATTTTCTTCTATTTTATTTATGAGTTCTGTGATGCAAAAAAGTTCCTTAATATTTAATTCTCCATATTTTACATACTGATTGTTAATATAAATCAGAGATGTCTTCGATATGGGAAGCTCGCACCCGCTTAAAACATAGTATTGGACAGACAAGTCACTAATATAGATATCCGTTACTCCCGTTGAGCTTTTTACTTCATATAACTCCCATCCCCTTATCCCTTTATGGAGAATATCTACCATGGCAAGAACATTATTATGGGTAAAAGTCGCTTCATAGATTGTTTCTGCTCCATTTTCAATGAGTTCCCTCGTTTGTTTAATCTTCTTTGTAAAAGAACCTTCTTTAAATATGATTTCTTTCCCATCAGGAAATAGGTTTCGTGCAAGCAAGCCAACCTCTGTCCCTGTGTCAAATATTGCCTGCTGTGATTCCTCGGGAGGAGAAACCAATTCTGGTTCATGTTTATGCAGCCACAGAGACTTATGGCATTGAAGGCCTTTAAGGAACTTAGATTTAGAGAGATATGCTTTCATAATAGCTCTGATTTTAAATGTAGATGTGATAAGAAATATCTCAAAGCTGATCGGTGTCAATCTGCGTGGGTAGTTAGGTTCGACGCTGAAACCAGATTGATATTGACTAAAAGAAGGGAAGAGGGGGTGAAGAACGAAGACATTCAAAAATGGTGAAATTAGTTGATGGGATGTTG
>PBQF01000062.1 GCA_002724975.1 Parcubacteria group bacterium | reverse complement strand
TCCTGTTTATTTTGCAAAAAGAAAGGGGAAAAGCAAGTTGATAAGAAATCCTTTTGAGTATGCATTAAAAGCGTGGATAAATATAATAAGGGTTTATCGAGACTTCGAGCCATTAAGATTCTTTGGTATATTGGGGGGGTTTATCTTTGGAATTGGATTCTTAATAGGAATTTTTCTCATGTTTCTGCATTTTACATCTGGCATAGTGGGGCATTTTGCATTAATAATGCTTGATGTGTTGATTTTAAGTATTGGTCTGCAAATAATTATTTTTGGTTTTCTTGCTGACATGGAAAAGTCAAAATAAATTAAATCTTTCTAGCCAAAATTACGATATTTGTGGCTTTTTCAGAATTAAAAAGTAAGTCTATCAAAAAAAATTTATTTATTATTCCGAGTGCCTTTGCAAAAAAAGGCAACTTCTTATCAGCAGGCTCTTTTGCTTTTTTGTTGCTATATGGCAGATACACTATAAAATACCACATCCAAAGTAATGGGAAGTTAAGAAATTTTTTGTAAATAATTTCAAAACCTGAATTTTTCAGTTTTTTAATTAAATCACAGGGTTTGTATCTTCTTACATGGCCGCTTCTATCGTCAAATCCCACCCTATAATGCTCATGTATAGGAACTGTAAGTAACAATGTTCCCTTTTTGTTTAAAATAGAACTGATTTTGCTTAACGCTTTTGTATCTTCTCTTATATGCTCTAAAACTTCTATTGCAAGTACCATATCATATTTTTTATTTGATTTTAATTTTAGAATTTCTTTAGACCGATAATTTATGTTTTTATGTTTGTTATATTTCTTTGCTAGATCAATAGCTTCTTTATCTAAGTCAAAAGCGTCTATCTTAAAGCCATTTTTAGCAAGATTTATAGAATTTATTCCGACACCGCATCCAATTTCACATATATTCTTTATATTGAATTTTTTTGAGTATCTTTTAACCAGTCTTTTTAACAAAAAATTCCTTACATAATGTGTTGGCTCTATCCTATCCGATATTACCTTACTTTCTCCCCACGAGATATAAGAAGAATTTCTGCTCATTTTATATATCCTTTAACATTGAATCAAGTTTCCTAGAGAGATTTTTCCAATTATATTTTTTTATTATATTATAATTTACTTTATTTTTATTAAAATTTTTTATTATCTTATCTGCAAGAGATCTAGAATTTGGGGTACAAAGTGAATCTCCGTAATTTTTCAGCAATTTAGAAACGTCCCCTATGTTTGTAGCTACAGTAGGAACCTTGCATGCCATATATTCAAAAATTTTGTATGGGCATGAGTATTTTGTAAAAACATTTTCTGTGTTGGGCAAGACAGCAACGTCTGCCGCATTAATGGCTGCAACAACATCTTTTCTTTTGGGTAGTGTCTTAAAGATTATATTTGGTTTTTTTATATCTATATTTTTATCTATTTTTCCACTTAAAAGAAGATATGTATTTGGGTATTTTTCTTTTACAATTTTAAATGCTTCATACAGAATGTCAAAACCTTTTATATTGGATATATGCCCGATATATACAATTATTTTAGATTTGGTGGGAAGTTTCAATATCTTTCTTGCCCTAAGTTTAGGCATGCTTTTAAACAGATTTATTTCCACGCCGTTCTCAATTATATAAATTGGTTTTTTTCTGAATTTCTTAACCTTACTTTTAAGGATATTACTTACGCATATAACTGCATCAGCTTTCTTTGTTACATATTTGTCTATATATTTGAAAAATGGGGTTTTATAGGCATCATAAATTTCATAATTATCTTGCAAGTCATACAACAGTTTTATTTTATACTTTTTAGAAAAAAAATAAGAAATAAATCCTATTATTGGTGTGGTGGTTGCAACAATAACATCATATTTTCTTTTTTTTAATATTTGGTTGAAATCTTTTAGAAAATTAAAAGGATTTGTAATGTTAATAGCCCTTATATAAAAATCCATATTATGCAATTTTACATCTTTATTTTCTTTTTTTGTGTAATCTGGGCAAAGAAAATCAATTTTATGCTGTTTTAAATTTTCAAATAATCTTATCTGTCTGCCAAAGTCCTGTATAACCATGTCTTTGTTTGCGCCAAACCTCTTCATAACAACTAAGATTTTCATTTTAGAACTTAGTTTTTTAAATAAGCCCTATACCAGTCTAGGGTCTCCCTTAAACCTTCATCAATATTATGTTTTGGGGTCCAATTCAAAAGTTTTTTTGCTTTCTCTATAGAAAGGTATTGTCTGTCTATTTCATTTTTAGCCTGGCCAAGTATTTTTGGCTTTACATCTTCCTTTCCCATTATCTTTAATATTTTTTTGAACAAATCCAGAACGCTTATTTTTTCTTCACTACCAAAATTAAAAGCTTGCCCAATTATTTCTTTTCTATGCAGATTTTCTGCTAATGTTAGATATGAGCTAACTGCATCTTTAATAAACATATAGTCCCTTTCAAGGCTTCCATCACTCCTTATTACTGGCTGCTTTCCTTCAATTACAGATTTTATGGTGTCTGGTATGATTCTGCTGAAGTTCATATCTGCAGGACCATAGGTGTTCGCATTTCTTGTTATAGCTAATGGAATGCTATAAGTCTTGAAATAACATCTTGCTAAGATATCGGCACATGCCTTTGAAGCGTCGTAGGGATAATATCCAAGCAGAGGAGATTCTTCAGTATATGGCAAATTTTTTTGTTGTCCATAGGCTTTATCGCTTGATGCTACAACAATCCTTTTAACATTACCGTTTAGCCTGCATGCTTCCAGTATATTCCATGTGCCTTTAATATTTGATTCAAAGGTTGATAATGGGCTTTTATTTGCTGGGCCTACTATAGCCTGTGCAGCAATATGAAAAACAGTATCTATGTTGTATTCATTAATTGTCCTGCCGCAATTATCATAATTTACAATGTCTCCAAGGATTATATCAATATTATTTTTTATATTTAATATGTCAATATTATTCTTTTTCTTGATGTCCCTTACAATTGTAATTACATTGGCATCTTTCTCTATTAAGGTTTTTGCCACCCAGGAGCCTATAAAACCATCTGCTCCTGTCACCAAAACATTTTTACCATTCCAAAAATCTTTATTTTTCATTTTAAAATATTTTTTAATTGATTTGACTTCCACATTTCATTAAGTTCAATTACATCTTTTAGTGTGTTCATAGATTTCCAAAATCCTTTGTGTAAAAATGCGATTATTTGGTTTTCCTTGGCTAATTCTTTTAATGCTTCTTTCTCTAAGTCATAACCTTGCTTTAAATAACTAAATATTTTTTTATTCATTACAAAATAGCCTCCATTCATATAATACTCAAGCTGCGGTTTTTCTTTGAAATCTATAACCTCATTGCTGTCATTCAAATCCAAAATTCCGAAGGGCGATTGCAGCTGGACAGCAGTTAATGTAACTATCTTTTTGTTCTTCTTGTGATACTCTGATAAATTTTTTATATCTACGTTTGATAAATCATCACCATAGGTAAGAAAGAAATTTTCCTCTTTTATGAAATTTTCTGTTTGCTTTAGCCTATCAGCCTTGTTGGTTTCCAATCCTGTATTAAGGAATGTTATGTTCCAATCTTTATTTTTATTTTTGTTGAAATAATCCCTTATCATGGTCCCTTTATACCCCAGGCAAAGGATAAAATCTTTATAGCCATGGTTAGAATAAGCATTCATTATATGAAAAAGAATTGGTTTATTGCCTATCTCTATCAGAGGCTTTGGTATTTCCTTGGTTAGCTCACTTAATCTTGTACCCTTACCACCACACAAAACAACTACTTGCATAAAGAGGAGATATCAAATTTTATTTAAAAACCTTTGGTTACAAAAATCAGCTTAATAGAAATATCTCTTAATTATCTTTTTTATTAGACTTAAGTTTACTCCAACCTTTCTTTCAACAGCGTTAAGAACTACAATATCATGCTCAGAAAAGCACCTAAATACTATTAGTAGTATCCCATAAATAATTAAATAGCTAGCAAACACGAATATTTTGATAATAATTGGTATCTTTATAAAATACAGTGAAACTAAATATGTAAAAAACAAGGGTATTATGGCTGCAATTATAAATTTAGTATAGGTCTTATAATTAAAACTGAATTTCAATATTTTCTTCAATTTTCTGAATTTTATGAGGTGGAAAGAAGTTATTGATATGACAGTTGCAAAAGCCGCTCCTATTAGACCATAAAGTGGAATTAAGATTATATTAAGTATAATGTTAACAATAGCAAACATTGTTGTGTAAAAACCAACAAATTTTGTCTTGTTATAAACATGTAAAACAAAAGTTGTAGGTCCCATTATGCTGGACAGAAAATATCCTATTGCCAGGATGACTATTACATTGAAACCAACTACATACTGATAGCCAAAAAATGCTGAGATAAGATGCTTTGGAAAAACAACTGCTATTAAGAAAAAAGGCAATGTTGTTATAAAGATCCATTTTGAGACTACCTCAAACATTTCCCTTATAAGACGGTGCTTGTTTTTTGAATGCAATTCCGAGGATATAGGGTAAAATATATCTCCAAAAGAATGCAGGAATATCATGAGACTGCTAGCAAGAACATACGCTACATTATAGATTCCAACATCAGCCTCAGTTTTAAATATGCCTATGAAGATTGTATCTGTCCATCCCATCAAAATTGATAAAATTCCGGTAAAAGCTATTGGGAATGAAAACTTAAATAACCTGGGAAGGTCAAATTTTGCCTTTGCTTTTTTGCTGAGAATGCTGAATACATTTTTTTCTAGAATTAGGAATCCTGCTACAAAGGATATTATTAAAGAAGCCAAGTATACATAACTAATACCCAGTAAAGTGCCTCCAAAAATTATAAGTATTATTGTTAAAATTAAATTTACAAATTTTTCTCCAAAAACATCGCTAAACAAAATAAATTGGGGTTTTTTAAAAGAAATAAAAATAAACCTCAGCATCTGGGTCAGAACAGAAAAAGGCAGTGCAATTGAAAAAATTTTAAGCATAGGCTGCAAATCAGGCATATTGAAGATTTGCCCTGATATTTGCCCGGAGTAGAGATAAATGATTACTGCAACAACTATGCTGGCTATTAATGGAAAAAATAAGCTTGAAACAAGAATTCCTTTGGTTCTGGAAATGTCTTTTCTGGCCATATAAAATCCTACAAATTTACCAACACCGAATTGAAGTCCTAGCATGGCCATTACTGTAGATAATTTCAGAATAGTTATAGACAAAGAAAGCAGGCCGTATCCTGAAGGCTCTAAATACCTGGCAGCTATAATCCTATAAACAAAGACAAAAACATAAATTAGTATGGTAGATACAAATATTATGCCAGCGCCTTTTGCGATTTTTTTTAATGCATAATCTCTATATTCTCCCATTTTATCTTAATTTTTTAGCGACTACTCCAAGCCAGGGGCTTAGGCTGGGTATAGAAGAATAAGGGAAGGTATTTGCACTTAATTTTAACACCTCGCATCCTTCTTTTTCAAAAAATTTTTTCAGATCGTATGGGTTTGCTATATATACCATATCTATATCATGACTTATTAATTTCTCCCCAAATATATCTGGATTCTTAAAAATATACCCTGGAGATATTAACTTCTGGAAAGAGTAATAAATGCTTTTCAGCAGCCATCCAGTAATCTGCAATCTATTTCTCCCAATTGTCTCAAATCCCTTTGGATTTATAAGACCTTTTACTGCCCTTAATGGGCTAAACCAGCTTGGAGAAACTAATATTATCAGACCATTTTTTTTTGTTACTCTTAACATCTCACTTAAAACTTCATTGACCTCTTTTATATGCTCTATAACACCGCATGCTGAAACAACATCAAAAGTTTTATCTCTAAATGAAAGTTTTCTCGCGTCTTCTCTTTTATATTTAACATTTTTAAAGTGTTTTTTTGCATAGCCTATAAAGGGTCTAGACGAATCGGCTCCAATTACATCATAATTCTTACTCAATAAATACGATGACAAGCCTAAACCACACCCCAAATCTAATATTTTAGAGTTTTTTTTTACATTTTTTCTAACAAATTTAATATAATATTTCAAGTAAGAATACAAGGTTCCATTTTTCAGCATTTTAACAAAAGTTTTAAAATACCTGTCGGTTTCGTAATGAGATTTTTCTTTTTTCATCTTGTTAGTTTCCATATCTAGTAGGCCATCTCTTCTTTAATTCATGATATATGTAAAAGAATTCGTCAAAATTGGTTTCTTTTTTATTAATTTTCTGCATTATCATGGTAAATTTAAAATTTTCGTCATTAGTCCTAAAATACTCAATAACGTTAAAGCCTATGAACTGAAAAAATGTCTCGTACAGGCTGCTTATTATGCTGCCATTGCTATGTATGCTAAACCCTGTTTTTTTGGTAATATTTGCAAATAATGTGTATAACTCAAGCCCTGAAAATACTGCTGTATGTTTTTCATACTTAATGCTGCTGTTTTCATCCATGAGTCCGTTGCTGAAGGTTATATCATATTTTTTATTAAAATAGCTTTTCCAGTTTTTTAACTTAATAACATCGCTGCCTGCAGCAGGAATATGTTCTGTTTGATCTGAAATTTCAGCTCCCAGTTGCCTTAAAAAATCCAAATGTTCTGTCCCTTTTGGATTAAACTCAAATAATGTCAATCCAGAAAGCATTTTATCATGAAAAAGCATCTCTTTAATTTTTTCACTTTGCAAATTGTCTATTTTAAAGGTATTTTTATTTTTGTCAAAAACAATTAAAGGCTCAACAACCTTGAAAAAGTCATCCAGTTTATCTTTGAGTATATATGCTGCATTTATAACAGCGAATATAGTGGGGTCATAACTTGTATCCATAAATTTTGGAAATTGATTCTTATCAAATACAAGAAAATTTTTTCTCAGTTTGCTATTAAACCATTCCCGTTTACTAAGGTTCTGTAACATTTTATAAACTTGAGAGAATTTTTCTTTTTTATAAATAACTTTTGCTTGGGATGTGGTTTCTATTCTATATTGAAAATAATTAAGATTTCTTTGGTTTTCAAAACGTTTATATCTAGAGGGTAATTATTTAAATAACGTGAGTAAATGAAAGTATTGTTAGTTATTCCGCCAAACATTGGAAGGTTCATTGTTGCTACTATTCCCCATGCTGGAATTGCTTATTTGGCTGCTTTTCTTGAGAGAGAGGGTCATAAAGTTGATTTAGTGGATATGAGGCTCTATTCTGATAATGAAAATCTCTTCCAAAAAATAAGAGATTTTAATCCAGGCCTTATAGGCATTACAACAGCCAGCATAGGCTATAAGATGGCTTATGACATAATTGACAGGATAAAAGAGAAATTTCCAAACATACCTATTGCAATAGGAGGCTCTTATGCATCAACAGTGCATTCAAAGATACTTGATGACACTAAAGTGGATTATGTCGTTTATGGTGAAGGAGAGCAAACTTTTGTTGATATTGCTAACGGAAAATATCCTAAATCTGTGAATGGTCTGATATACAAAGATGAAAATAATGAAATAGTTATGAATCCTCCTCACAAATTAGTTCAGGATCTGGACAGCATGCCTTTCCCCAAATACGATATCTTTGAGTTAAATAAGGCGCTTGAAAAAAGGATTCCTTTGGTATCTTCAAGGGGCTGCCCAAACAGATGCACTTTTTGCTCAATCCAGTTGGTAATGGGACATCCATTTAGATGCAGGAGCCCTGAAAATGTTGTAAAGGAGATTGAGTATTGGTATAATAAGGGCTATGACACTTTTGAGTTCAGCGATGATAATTTCTCATTCAATATTCCCAGGGCTGAGCAAGTATGTGATAGAATTATAGAGAAAGGAATGAAACTGAAGATTATTTTTGGTAATGGATTGAGGGCAGACAGGGTCAATGAACATTTGCTGAAAAAGCTGAAAAAAGCTGGAACTATATGGATTGCTTATGGCCTGGAAAGCTCTAATGAGCAGATACTTGAAAATTTTAAGAAAGATCTAAAGCTTCGGACTCTAAAAGATGCTGTCAAAATCACTAAAGATCTTGGAATTGAGACTCAGGTAAATTTCATCATCGGAGGTCCTGGACAGACATATGAAATGTTTCAGGAAGATTTGAAGTGTGCGGATGAACTTAATGTCCAACAATTGAGATTCTATAATCTTATACCTTACCCTGGAACTGAGATGTACGAATGGATAAAGCAAAATGGAAGATTTCTTTACCCATATGAGATTTACCTAAACAATTTTGATTATTGGGGGGAAGAGCCTGTCTTTGAAACTGATGAATTCTCGAAAGAGGAGAGGGTCAAAGCTTACAGGCAAGGCCAAGAAAAGATAATGCAACTATTCCTAAGAAGGCATTTTGGAAAATTTATTGGAGGGGTTGGGCTTAAGATGTGGAAAAACCATTTTGTCAGGAAATATGGAATGGGTATTGCAACAAAGTTTTGGATTCTTTTGAAAAGGCTTAGAATAAAGCAGGCTTAAGCTATAGACTTAAAAACTTTTGTGAATCTTTTTCCGATGTTTTTCCAGTTATAAAGTTCTTTTATGTGTTGGTAGGCGTTATATTGTAGTTTTTTTCTTAATTTGTTGTCTGAAATCATCTTTATTATTGCTTTGCTCAACTCTTTTGGGTTTTTCTGCTCTACTAACAGCCCTGTTTTATTGTTTTTAATAATGTCCGGTATTCCTCCTACATTAGTTCCTATGACTGGAATTCCGGATGATATGGCTTCCAAAAAAACAATGCCCAGGCCTTCTGTATCACCGCTTTTGGTTGTTATTGAAGGACCTACAAAAATATCAGAAGATGCATAATATTTTGGAAGCTGCTCATTGCTCATTTTTCCAAGAAAAATTATTTTTCTGTCAGGATCCAGTTTTTTTGTTAATTGTTTAAGCTTGTTCTCTGCAGGGCCTTTTCCTATCACTAACAGCTTTGTGTTTCTGAATTTTCTAATCACCTCTGGCATGGCTTTAATTAGATATTCTAATCCTTTTTTTTCTGCAAGTCTTCCTACAAAAAGGATAATATGTTTGGCTTTGAAATTTCTTTTTAGAAAATCAGATTTGTTCTTTATGTTGAAGTACTTGAGATTTACTCCCATGGGGATAACCCCAATTCTTATGGTTTTACCTATATTATTAACAGCTTTTTTAGTATAACTGCTATTTACAGTGCAATAAGAAGAATTTTTTAATGTTGCTTTGGCTAGTTTTTTGAAAATATTATTTTTAAGAGGAAATACATCTCCTGCGTGTGCTGTAACTACATATTGTTTTTTAGTTAATTTATTTGCAACATAAGCCAAAAATCCCTGCGGGATTATCCAATGTGCATGTATGATATCTATATCTTCTTTTTTAAGCAGCCTTAAAACAGAAATAAGTTCAAAAATTGTTAGAAAAGGTATTTGGAGCCTAGCAATAAAGCTTCTTTTCAGGTTTTCCAGAATACCGCCTTCGTAGCAAACTTTTTGAAGCGCTACAGGAAAAAAATACCTGAATCTGTAAATCTTTATTCCACCCATTATCTCATATTTTTTTGCTTTCTTATAGTGCGGAGCCAAAACAATTACATTGAAGGATTTTTTTAACTCTTTGCATAGATTTAATACAAATGGAGGTTCTGAATCGTTCTTCCATCTAGGGAAAGTTGTAGCAGTGACTAAAATATTGCGTTTCATGGTTATTCTGGCCATCAGGAAGTCTATTTAATTTAAAAAACATTCTGATTCTGCTTAAAGAATTCTATAGTTTCTTTTAACCCGTTACCCAGGGTAAATTTAGGTTCCCAATTAAGAATTTTTTTAGCTTTGCTTATATCCGGGCATCTTACCCTTGGGTCGTCTATTGGCAGATCCTTAAATACAATTTTACTTTTGCTTTTAGTTATTTTCTTTATTTTTTCAGCAAATTCAAGTATTGTATGTTCCTCTGGATTTCCAAGATTAACTGGCTCATTGATATTCGACATCATTAGCCTATAAATTCCTTCTATTAAATCGTTAATATAACAAAAGCTTCTTGTTTGTTTACCATCTCCATATATTGTAAGAGGTTTGTTGCTTACTACCTGAGTTATGAAATTTGGTACTACACGGCCGTCATCTTTACTCATTCTAGGGCCATAAGTGTTAAAGATTCTAGCAATTCTTATATCAACATTATGTATTCTATGATAGGCCATAACAAGCGCTTCTGCAAACCTTTTGCTTTCATCATAGCATCCACGGACCCCTATAGGATTAACATTGCCCCAATAAGTTTCTGGCTGTGGGTTGACTAAAGGATCCCCATAGACTTCGGATGTAGATGCAAGAAGATATTTTGCCTTTTTTACCAAAGCTAATCCTAGGGTATTGTGTGTGCCAAGGCTTCCTACCTTTAATGTCTGTATTGGAATTTTTTGGTAGTCTACAGGACTAGCAGGGCTCGCAAGATGAAGGATATAATCAAGATTTTCATTAATTGCAATATGTTTGCTTATATCCTGGTTAATGAATTTAAAATTCTGATTGTTGCTTAAATGTTCAATATTTTTTTTATTTCCGGTTATTAAATTGTCTACACAAATGATTTTGAAATTTTTGTTTAACAGAAAATCACACAAATGGCTTCCAATAAAGCCTGCGCCTCCAGTTATCAATACAGTTTTTTCCATATTATCCTTTGAAATTCTTATTTGCCTCTTCCAGCTGCTTGAAGCTTCCTATGTCGTACCATGTTTCATCAGTAACATAAGCATAAACCTCAGCCCTTTTATGCAGCCATTCAATGAAGCTTCCGCTTTTATCTGTATTATTTCCTTGATCAATATATTTTTTGATTAATGGTAAAGTTTTTTTTGGGAATAAGTAAATTCCAGTAGATATAAGGGTAGATTTTGGACTGACTGGTTTTTCCTCAAAGTTAACAACAGTCCTATTTTCGTCAATTTGGACAACTCCGTAGTATTTTGCCAGTTCCATGCTCTTAACATCGTGGAGTACAACCATATTTTGTTTCTTCTCATCAAATATTGTAACAAATTCTTTTAATGACAGCTCAAAAAGATTATCTCCAGCTATAACAATTACATCATCATCTATATTTTTTGTGTTTATTGTATAATTGATGTCACCCAAAGCACCCAATCTGTCATCATTATTTTTAGTTCTGTCATTGACTATTTTTATTGTTTTTTTTTGCATCGAAATTATTAAGCCAGTCTACAAAATCTTGTGAAAATTTATCATTTGTAACAATGTAGATATTATCAACAAGCTCCAGTTCTTCAACTTTGCTTATTATATGTTCCACTATCACTTTCCCTGCAACTTTAAGCAAAGGTTTTGGAGTATTCTTTGTTAACGGATACAGTCTTGTAGCGTAACCGGCCGCAAGTATAATACATTTCATCTAAACCACATGCTCTCTTCCTACGCTTATATAGGTAAATCCTTCTTTTTTAATGTCTTCCGGATTGTAGATATTCCTTCCATCAATAATTAAAGGAGTTTTCATCAAAGATTTTATCTTCTTTAAATCCAATTCCTTAAATTCATTCCATTCTGTCAATATAAGTAATACTTCAGAGTCTTTAGCAATCTCATACGGATCTTTGCCGAATTCAACATCACTGAATATAGTTTTTGCTTTTTCCATAGCCTCTGGGTCGTAAGCTTTTATTTTTCCGCCTTCTTTCTGGAGCTCTTGTATTATGTATATACTTGGAGCAAACCTCATATCATCAGTATTTGGCTTAAACGATAAACCAAGAATCCCTATTTTTTTATCATTTAGACTGTTTAATGCTTTTTTGACCATTCCAACAAAATGTTTTTTCTGATCTTCATTTATTTCGTTAGTTGCTTTTAATAATTTGTAATCATAGCCGTATTTTTCTGCTATTTTAACAAATGCCTGCGAGTCTTTTGGAAAACAAGAACCTCCATAGCCTATTCCTGCATTAAGAAAATACCTGTTAATTCTTTTGTCATACCCCACTCCATCTGCTACTTTCTCAACATCAGCTCCAGAAAGCTCACATATCCTTGCAACTGAATTAATGAAAGATATTTTCGTCGCTAGAAATGCATTAGATGCATGTTTAATTAGTTCTGCACTTCTAATGTCTGTTATTATTAATGGGGCCTTGATGGGGCTGTAGAGCTTTTTCATTATCTCTATCGCTTTTTTGCTGTCTGCACCAATAACAATCCTGTCTGGCTCAAGGGTATCTTCAATTGCGGTTCCTTCCCTTAAGAATTCTGGGTTGCTTACAACATCAAAATCAACATTTTCTTTTATATTATCTTTAATTATCTTTTTGACTTTATCACCCGTTTCAACAGGAACTGTACTTTTGTGCACAATAACCTTATATGATCTTATGTTTTGTGCTATTTCTAAAGCCACGTTTTCAACATATTTCAGCTCAACCTCCCAGTTATCTTTTGGTGGAGTTCCAACACAGATAAATATAACATCTCCGTGTCCTATCACTTCTTTATTGTTGTGTGTGAATCTCAATCTCTTCTCTTTTACATTCCTTTCCACCAGCTCCTGAAGTCCAGGCTCAAATATTGGCATTATTCCATTGTTTAATTTATCTATTTTATCTTTATCTATATCTGCGCCTATTACATCATTGCCAAGCTCTGCAAATACTGTTGCTGTGGCTAAACCAACATATCCTGTGCCTATTACTGATATTTTCATATTACTATTGAAAATAGAAATTCATTTAAAAACCTTCCCCTAATTAAAAATTGAACTTAAATAAGAAATATACAAAAAGGTGGACAGCTTTCCTAGTTTCCCATACAAAAGTACAGTACAGCTAGAAACGGAGGCTTGCTTAACTTCCGAGTTCGGAATGGGATCGGGTGAACCAAGCCCCTATGGCCGTCCAAAAATAAGTAATGTTTACTAATTTAAAAAGCTTATGGAAAAAGTTTTTATATGAGTAGTATCATAAATTAATAAATGCCATCCGAACCATTGCCCTTGGCCATGAAACTTGTGCAGACATTAAAGGATGAAGGGCTAAATGACAAATCTATAGAGACTGTATTAAAAGGAACAGGTCTTCCAATAGATTTGCAACACAGAGTTGAAATTCTTTTTAAACTTAAATCAGAAGCACCTTCTCATAATAAACAACCCGCACAACATAAGGAACAGTTGTATCAAGGACAATTAGAACCTAGTCCATATCAACAACAACTTGCTTATCCTTTACATCCACATCCTTAACAACCTTATGCCCCTTTAACTTCTTTTTAATATCTTCCCAAGAGTATTTTTTGCTTGCTTTGTTTATTTCATCCAAAATCTCTTTGATTAGCTGATAATTCTTATAAATTAATTCAGCTTTTTTCCTGTTTTCAGTTTCTTTTACTTTTAATCCTTTTAACGTAGCTTCCTGCTCTCCCATAATCCATTTAACCTCATTAATTTTCTTTTCATGGCTGGAATCCTTTTTCTTCGATAATTTCAATTCATAAGTAAAATATTCTTCTAAAGCTTCGCTATAACTGGAAAATTTCTTTTTTTCATTGCCGTTATAGAACCCCAAATCAACTGGAACAGCATCCCTTGCTTCTCTATTTTCATATATTATTTGAGGCTTTATTTTTTCTTTGATTATTTTTTTTATTGAGTTGATTATTTTTTTTATTTCGTTGTCATTGATTTTTTTAGGTATTGTATTTTTATTAATGCCGCTTGATAAGCAAACTTCCTCTGAATAAACGCCTCCCAGCCCCAATCCTGTAGCAATGCTGGTAATAATTTTATCTTTTTTTGAGTTTTTTAATAAATCTGTAAGCTGGTCTTTTTTTATACTAAATAGATTATATTCCATATTGGGGTATTTATACTTCTCCTTTGGCAGAATTGAGCGGTCTTTGAATTTGTGCTTAATCGCACAATTAATTATAACATCATCATTATTGCATAAAATAACGTTTCCTTTGCCGAAAAATTCAAGATAGAGATA
>PBQF01000061.1 GCA_002724975.1 Parcubacteria group bacterium | reverse complement strand
TCTGATAGAATCAGACCAAAGTTTTCGCGCTTTTTCCTGTGGAATATTATCGTCCATGTAAAATCTGCTAAATATCATTTCATCGGCTAAGGGAATGAAAATATCAGGATCAAAGGAATTAAAGAAGTCTACAGTATGTTCAACAGTATCATCAGAAATGTGATTAAATTTGTAAATGAGTTCAGTATCAATAAACCTGGCAGAATTCTTTACCAAACAATCCAAAACTATTGGAAAATCTCCCGGTATTTTTGTTGCAATAAAGCCTGCATCCCTGTTTTCATCTATGATCTTTCTAACATTATCCGCCAGTTCATATTGATTTATATCCGGAGAGATATCTCGAAAACCAATTAGACCACATTGCAAACCAAGCTGCCTTGAATCCCATTCTAAATGTTCATAAAATAGTGTTTTCATTATGCAATTGCACTATTATCACCATCTCGCATCATCAAAAAATCAAGGACAGAAAGCCTATGTTCAAAACTACCGTAAAGTTGTTTATAAACAGGATGCTCAAATTCCTGCCAACGAACACTAATACCTACCTTTTTAAATAATTCTTCATCCAGGTAATCTCTGGAACCAGTGCCTGTCAAGTACTCTTTCCCTCCTACAGACTGAACCAAATCCACTAACTTCTGGCCACCAGTACTTTTTACGTTGAAGTCTGAAGCAAAAACAAGAGGTGTATCTATATCAAGCATTTTTGAACATAACCTCAATAAATCCATATTAAATTCTATTAATAAATTATATTCCCTATTATATATTTCACTTAACTTACCAAAGACAAAATCAAAATTAGGTGCTTTTTTATAAGCCATCTGGATAGTTTTTAAATGCTTCTGGCTCCAATTTTCCTGATGGTCAATCTTTACCTCTTTAATGGCCTGGTGGTAACGACCCCTTTTCTGAACAGGCACCGTTAACCATTTAATTTTGTTCTGAGTCTTTATCTTATCCCTGTGGTGCCATCCACGTCGTATAAACTGAACATCATCTAATACAACATATAAATCACTTTTCCCCCACCGATCAAAAAATCCCAGCCAAGGCAAGAAATCAGGTTGGTGAATTGTTACAATCATTATCTAATAACCATGGACAATCTATTACATTAAATATCTAACTACCTCAAAGCATTCAGCAAATGCAACGCCTATCTTTTGTCCATCATTCTCATTTTGCTTTTTGAAAAATTCTAACCACCTATACCTAACTCTTTTCAGTTCCGACTCATGGGCTTTGATTACCTCAAGTTTCTTGTCAATTACATCCGAAATATCCGAATAAAAGTTTCCGCGAAAAGGTTGTTCGGTATCATAATAATTACACCTATACATCAAAAATCTTGGCACATGGCGACCAGCCATTAAGGCGTTCTTTGCCGTATAATAATGGTCTCGATGTAAGTCGTGAACCCATGGACTATAAACTATATTTATATTGAGTTTTTCGATATAATCATTGATCGTCCTGGTCAGATCTTCACTAAATGGCACCATAAACGTATCGTAATCTAGACATATCAGTTCTGCACCTATAATTTCAGCCGCCTTTTTACCTTCCGTGCAAGCAGTCTCCAAATCTCTAACTACGTCGCCATCAGAATTTTTATAAGCGGAGTTGCAGATAACCAGCATAAAGACCTTGTCACCTTGCTGTATATGTTTTATAAGTGTACCACTACACCCTAATTCAAGGTCGTCAAAATGAGCCCCTATTCCCAAAATATTCATGGTATAACTTCCTTTCCTTATCTTCTACTTGTCCTTCGAAAAAGTATCAAGCCAGCCCCAAGAGTTGAATGAATTATAATAGACAAAGGCCTTAATTTGAGCATTGGCTTCAAATAGCTTTTCTTTTAAATGACTGGCAATAAAACCTTCTTACTCTCTATTTTCGTATATAAATTCTAACAACTTTTCAATTTCATATTTGGTTACTGAATAATCCAAATATCGTCTAATACGCGCCAAGACACCTTCCCTGTAATCTTTATCATACATTATCCTCTTTATAGCAGGTAACACCTCTTCACTTTTGTGCGCCCCTACACAAGCACCTTTTTCCAGATAACCGCTACCGCTACTAAAACGCTTACCTCGAAAATTTAAGCATAGCACAGGGACTTCGGCTGCCATAGCTTCTATACCTGTTGTCGAATAATTGGTTACTACCAGCTCACTAGCACATATTAGTTTATGGACATCAATATCTTTACTTACAATTACTTCACTCTTCCCATTAGACCTTTTTGCCAAATAGGATTTCACAAATTCCAGATAGGGATCAGCTTGATGAAGCTTAATCACAAGAGCGACACTATCAATTTTCGAGACAGCGCTGCGCAAAGATTCTATGTATTTCAGATTTTCTTTCAGCAATATATGCACATTAGAAAATTTAATCTGTTTTCCAAATCCTATAGAGGTAAAGGTTATAAGTTTCTTATCTCTCCCTATATCCAATAATTCATAAACCATATCCTTTATTTGTTGCTTATTGGCAGCCATCTTCTCTACCCTGTCCAATTTCTGAGAACCTAGGGACTGTACCTTTTCCGGCTCTACATTGTTTTCTAAAAACCAATCCCTTGAGTCACGTCCCCATGCGGCAATCTTGGATGCGGTTGAAGGAAGATACCCAATTGCATGACCTATATCTCCATGCTGTAAGACTGTGGAAGGGATACCCATTTGATTTGATATAGAAATCAATTTCTTCTCCCTGAAGGTTGTGTCAGTAGCAACCACAATATGTGTAAGACACAAACCTTTATATCCTCTTTCTATACTCTTTAATTCATTAACAATACATGGAAACATATCCCAGAATATATATTGCATTCTACTCTTTATCACCGGCCATAAGTTAAACCCGTCTATTATAAAGCAGTTCTTTTTCTCTTCTTCAAACTTATTCCAAATTTGCTCAAAGAATTTTCTGGCATCTTTATCTGCCTTGAATTTAACAGGCAAGATTAATGAGTTGAAACTAAACCTGAATAAATATTTATAATCGTACCTGGATGGTTTTGTAGTTAAGAAAACAACTCTATTTGATTTGTCTGCTAAAAATGAATTGATTAGATCTTCTTCGTTACGGGATAAAAAACTTATTGCAATATTCCTCTTATATTGCATTAGTGATTGAGCCAGATACTTAATCCTTTCTATCGCCAATGTTAACATTAAGGCACAGCGATTGATAATATTATTTAGAGCCTTTTTATTAGATCTTCTACGAGGCGATTCAACTGTTATACAAAAAGTTCTTATACTATCATCAAATAGTGATGCTGCGACCTCGCTGTGCCAATCTTCTCCCACTTGAAGAGTAAGTCCTTTACGTTCTACCCTATTATTAAGAAATACTAGGATATCAGGGCTTTTCACCTCGACAATCTTACTTATATTCTTGGTGCAAGCTATAATCTCTGAAAAGCAGTATGACATATCTCGTTGCATAAGAGAGCCAATGGAAAATCCGTTAAACTCACTATAATCTTGTTCATCATCCTTAAACCACTCTGAAGCATAGTAAATGGCCTTAGAATCTATGCCATCATAAAAACCATTACCAATATAATCTTCCAAGCACTCCAATGTAAACAAGGCAGGACTTTCTTTTAACTCTCGCAATTTATATCCAACAGAATATTCCAATGCTATCACCACTGGCCTTATATTAATGCGGTTCAGTTTCTGGATAAAACTATACATGTCAAGAATATGCTTCTCATCATGAATACAGATTGCAACTTTACTGTCTCTGCGTAAACCAAGTTTTTCGATGTTTATATTCATAAGAAAATATTTATCCTTATAGCTACAGAAACTTTTACTTTTACATCATCAACGCTTTTAAAACCTATTGCCGTTCCTTATAAGCAACATCTTTACCCCTTATTACATTGCAACCAGGATCTTTATATGACGAATCTGTAACCAGCATGGTTACATTATACCCTGTTCCACTGCTTGATTAAGGTTCCACCACAACCTAACTCCAGATCATCAAAATATGCTCCTATTCCCAAAATATTCAGGGTTTTACTTCGTTTCTTTTAAATATTCTACTATAACATCACTAACGCGATGAACATCTTTATCTGCCATGGATTGGTACAAAGGAAGCGTTACCTCCCTTTTGGCCACTTCCTCCGTAATAGATAACATTCCCTCATCATAGCCAAGATTGCGGCGATAGTAATCAAATAGATGTATAGGTGGATAATGGATGCTGGTTTGGATACCATTGTCTTTTAAATACTCCATGAATTCCTGCCGATTAACATCATTATCTAATAAAATTGGGAAAATATGATGAGAGGAGACACCATATTTGGTGTCAAATGGCACTTTAATACCATAAATATCAACAAACCTTTCTCTATATATTTGATCTATCTCGCAACGTCTGATGTTACCGTCTTTTAACTTTCCCAATTGGACTATTCCAATTGATGATCGTATCTCATCCATACGATAGTTATAACCAAGCTCCACTACATCATAACTAAATGCATGGCCCTTATGTCTGTCTAAAGTCATGGACGTCATACCATGTGACCTCATTAATTTAATTCTTTTAGCCAGATCATCATTATTAGTTGTGATCATCCCTCCTTCCGCCGTTGCCATATTCTTATTTGAAAAAAAGCTGAAACACCCAATATCGCCAATTGTTCCACAATATTGGCCATTGTATTTACTTCCCGGAGCATGCGCACAATCTTCAATTACATAAACACCATGCTTATTAGCTATTTCCATGATATGATCCATATTGCAAGGGTTACCGGCATAATGAACAACCTGAATTGCTTTTGTTCTTGCACCAATCTTTCTCTCAATATCTTCAGGCGAAATATTAAAATCATTTAGATCTGTAATATCTGCAAACACAGGTTTTGCACCGGTGTATATAATTGAATTTGATCCAGCGACAAACGATAATGACGGGCAAATCACCTCATCATTTTCTCCTAAGTTAAGTGATAAATTTGCCAAATGAAGAGCAGCTGTGCAATTTGAAACAGCAATTGCATGTTTAACATCTATGAAGTCTGCAAATTTTCGCTCAAACATTTCTGTTTGGTCACCCATCGTCAACCAACCTGAAGAAAGAACCTTCTGCACCGCTACTGCCTCTTTTTCATTAAACCCTATATCAAATAATGGTATTTTCCACATGGTTTATCTTCTCAAATCAGAATACATCTTTTGGTAAAAAATCATATTTAGATTCTTCAAAAACTTTTTGCGCCTTTACATAATCCTCGTGATTTCCTATGTCCAGCCAAAAGTCGCTACAAGGATAACCCACTACCTTTTCTCCGCTTTCTAATAATCGTGTTACAAGATGTGGAAAGTCTAAATAAATGCCTGGCTCTATATATTCTAAAACTTTCGGTTCATATACATATACTCCCATACTAACTTTATACTCCGTTTCAGGTTTCTCTTCATAATAAGTCAAAAATCCATTACTATCAGTCTCGATAACACCCAAATCAATTTTGTGTACCTTTTTGTGCATTCCAATAGTTAAGATGCCACCCTTTTCTCGATGATATGATATCAATTTTGTATAATCCAATGTTGTCAATATATCTCCATTCATTACCAAAAAAGTTTCAGTTAAATCAGGAATAGAGCAGAGAGATCCTGCGGTGCCGGTAGGATTGTGCTCCTTATAGAAAGTAAGGTTTACATGATCAAGCTCTTTAACACCATCCTGGAAATAGGCACGTATCAGCTCAGACAGATAGCCAACATTAAGTACAATATCTCGAAAACCGTAATATGCAAGCTGCCTGACAATTATATCTAAAACAGGTCTATGTCCTATAGGAACCAAAGGCTTAGGAAACACCATTGTATGAGGTGCCAATCTAGTCCCTTTCCCTCCTGCTAAAATTACAGCTTTCATAATTTTCTTATATAATCAAAAAAACCTTTTTAAATAAAATACAACACTTGTTACACCAATCAAGATGAAAAGTAACCTACATCAGATATTATATATGTCACTTTTGTATTTACATAAATTGTCTTTTTTCCTAAACCATTTCACAGTTCTCAAGAGCCCTTCCTCCAAAGATATTTCTGGCTCCCACTCTGTCAATTCCTTAATTAAGTTATTATTGCAAACCAAACGTTCTACTTCACTTTCTTTTGGTCTTATCCTCTGCTCTTCAGAAATAACCCTTGCGTTTGCACCGACAATCTCTATTAACATGTTTGCGAGATCAGCCATCGACATTTCATTCTCAGATCCAATATTGACTTCATTGCCAATAGCCTCATCACACTTAGATAGCGCAATAAAAGCCCTGCAAACATCTTGGACATAATTTAGGTCTCTCGTTGGGTGTAGCGATCCAAGCCGTATCTCTTGATTGCCATTTAACAACTGAGTAATAATTGTCGGAATTACCGCTCTCGCTGATTGCCTTGGTCCATACGTATTAAAAGGTCTTGCAGTAATTACTGGCGTTGAAAATGAACGGTAAAAAGATTCTGCTATTTTATCTGCCGCTATCTTTGAAGCAGAATAAGGAGATTGGCCTTGCAAAGGATGGCTCTCGTCAATCGGAACATATTGCGCAGTACCATATACTTCAGATGTTGATGTAACAACGAGACGTTCAACACTATAGTCTCTACAAGCCTGTAATACATTTAGTGTACCTTTTACATTCGTATCTACATACGAATCTGGAGAATGATAGGAAAAAGGGATCCCGATTAGAGCTGCAAGATGAAAAACCGTATCTACACTCTTAACAGCAGTCCTTACACCATTAGGATCCCTTATATCTCCAGTAAATATCTCAATACATTTTAATTTTTCTTCAGAAACAGAGTCTAGCCATCCCAGACTATTGAATGAATTATAACATATGAAGGCTTTCACACTGCAATTTTCATCAAGCAATCTCTCCACCAGATGACTACCAATAAAGCCACAAGCTCCTGTTACCAAGATTTTCTTATTTACCAAGTTCATACTTCTAATGGAATGTTGAAGAACACAAAAACAGAAAATTATATCGTTCTCAGTCCTCTACAGCATGAATGGATGAAAAAACCCTCTGTTGAGACTTTCAGATTATCTCCTATTTTCTTAACATAACACACATCGTTTTATCTCCTCAAGAATTCAAGGAAATGAGGGATGATAAACAATTTAGTGTAATAAATAAATACTGTGGAAATCCATAAAAGGAATAAAGTCTTTTTGGCGAAATTCATTATAGTTTTCCTGCAAAGTACGACAAGCCACTTGTCAGGTTTTTATATTCTTTCCGCAATTGACTACCCCCCCCTTATTCAGTAAGCCAGCTTTTAGGTAAATTCTTTTCTATCTCAATATTCTTAAAATCTTTGCTTCGCCTGACACCTACTTCTTTTACCCATTTAGCCATTTTATCGAGTCCTTCTGATAAGGAATACCGGACTTGATAATCGAAGTACCTTCCGAGCTTACTATGATCGGAGAAAGCATGTTTAACTTCTTTTCTTTCTTCGAAATGAATTGTCTTCTTCTCAACATCAAACAACTTACATACTTCTTCGGCCAGACCATTTACGGTAACAGGTATATCTGTACCTACATTAAATATTTTATTGTATGCATCATTTATAAATATGGAGTTCGCTATCACTGACGATATATCTTTTATATAGGTAAATGCCCTGGACTGCTCACCATCTCCAAAAACTGATAATGGTTCTCCTTTCATTATTTGGTTCATGAAAATACCAACCACATTTCGATACTTATCGCCAATATTCTGTCTTTCTCCATAAACATTATGAGGCCTGAATATAATATAATTTAATCCAAACATTTCATTACTCACCCTCAATTCCTGTTCCACAGCATATTTTGCAATTCCATAGGAATCCTCAGGAGTTGGGATCATATCTTCAGTCATAGGAAGTTGCCCTGCACCGTAAACGGCAATCGACGAAGTAAAAACAAAACATTTTACATTATAGTTAACCGAAGCATTAATAAGATTGACACTTCCAATAAGATTATTCTCATAATTGAAACGTTTGATAAAGTGGCTTAGTCCTTCAGCAGCGTAAGCTGCCAGATGA
>PBQF01000060.1 GCA_002724975.1 Parcubacteria group bacterium | reverse complement strand
TCCTGAATTATTTGAAGTCTCTGCATTAGCATGACCATTGAAAAATTGAATAACAGCACTACTGAGAAAAGATGAAGCTACTACTAAAATCAAAACAATCGTAAACTGATTTCTGTCCATAATTTACTCCTCCTTATTATTTTCTGCTTGTATCACAAAGTCATTGTGGATAATCTTGCTCAAATTTAAGTTGTCCTTCCTCTGTGTATGCTTTTCTGTTAATTTTCTTATCATTCTTATAAGTGTCGATGTACATATATTCACCATTTTTATAATATGTTTTTGACACACCTTCCAGCTTGTCATTTTTATAGTTTAGTTCAAACATCAAGTTTCCATTTTCATAGTATCCCTTTCTAAGTCCTTCCTCCTTACCGTTTTTAAAGTTTATATCAGCATTTAACTTTCCACTTTTATAATACATCTTAACAATCCCTTCCTCTTTGCCGTTTACATAATTACTCTCAAAGTTTAGTTCTCCACTTGGATAGTATTCCTTTTTAAGTCCTTCCTTTTTGCCGTTTTTATAGTTCTCCTCGAACTGCAACTCACCGCCTACAGAGTATAACTTTGTAAGTCCTTCCTTCTTGTCGTTTTTATAGTTTGCCTCCTCTTGTAACTTTCCACTTTTATAATATATCTTTCTAAGTCCTTCCTTTTTGTCATCTATATAATTTACCTCTGACTTTAACTTCCCACTTGGATAATATTCTTTCTTTACCTCAGCAGAAGCAAAGGACGGGATAATCAGTATTGTGGCAAGTAGGAATATAATTAAAGATATGCTTGGACGTGTAGAAGTTTTCAGGACTATATTAAGATGAAAGTTACCAGAATAGTGGGGCAGCCAATTCATGGGTTTCTGCTCCTATGAGGATTAATGCGTGATGATAGCATATTCAGGGTTGATGGGGGAAGGGCGGATTGTACAAAGATTCAGGATAGGTCAGGGGGAAACTAGGTGGTAGGTAATGCCTAGCTTTTCGATCCGTCGATCTATCCCCTTTTTATATAGCTAATCGCCACTATAATGTTTTGTTCCTTTACACCTTGGGAATCTCGAACAGCCATAAAATTTGTTTCCATCTCTCCTTCTAGCTCTCAACACCATAGCACTGCCACAGCTAGGACACCTAATGCCGGACTGAGCAGTACCAAGATTTGTTTTAACTTGTTTGCTTCTGCATTTTTTACAGTGAACACTATAACCGCTCTTCAAAGTATTGTCTTTAAATTCTTTGATTGGCAGTGTCTCTCCACACTTCTGACATAGCCTTTCAACGGTATTAAGTCTATGTGGTCGTTTCTTTGACCTTCCTAAAATTTTGCATTGAACACATACAGTACCAATACCCGATTTAAGTGTAAGATCCTTAAATGCATGAATAGTCTTTACTTCGCAGCAGTTGGGACATTCTTTCATGTCTCCTTCATTAAGACCTTTTATGTTTGATTGGATATTTTCAAGGAAGCTATTTAGGTTATTAGAGTTTTTTTTTAGCAGCATTTCTAATCTATCGTTTAATGTAGTTATAGGGGCTTTGCCAACGTTAAACCTATTAATCCGAAGGAATTTATATCCATAACTTTCTAATATCTTCTCACGCTCTACGTGTTCGTCTGTGTAGTAGTTGGCATAGTTACTCCTGTCAACATCAGCATCACGTTTAAAATGTCCTTCAAAGCCATCATACTCAATAATGATCTTGTATTCCTTGCCACCGTCTTCACGATAAACCAATAGGAAGTCTACAACATAGTTCGGATGGTTATAAAATTTGTCTAACTGTTTTAGATATTCTCCTAATGGAAACTGTGTGTCTAGTCGGATGTCTTCCTTATGAGCTTTGAAGAAAGCAGTTTGCTGAATCCAATCTAGCACTTTTTTTTCCATTGGAGATTTAGGATCAACGCTATCTGGATCTGGCAATTTATGAGCTTCGTCAAGAACCTTCTTGTAGTACCTTAGTGCTTCACCAATTGAGCCGCCATAATGTTCTAATGGCTTACTACACACAAAATGCAAACATTCCTTTGAACGACTTAGGCCAACATTTAGACGTTGTGCCCTGATCATGCCATCAGCTTCTAAATCAACCGAATTCAAATCTTTAATGAATATCCAGCGTAACTGATCCTCAACAGGTGATGCTACCATTGAGTAAATTATAATATCTCGTTCTTCACCCTGACATGTGTCAAATGTCATAATCTTTAGCTTTAACCGTTCATAAAGATCCTCACGCGCGGACAATTCTGCTACAGCATCAACTAGCATTTTTTGTTGATTGGTATGTGGGGTAATAATGCCTACCGAGGAGTCTGGTTGTTCTTTCAATATACGTTTAAGTTCGGCAATGATGGTTTCGGTTTCTTGCTGATTGGTATTGTTGAGTAATTCGATCTTTTTATCATGCTCCAACATTGAGAATTTGATAACCTCATCAATATTCTTCCCACGAATCTTAATTGCTTGCAGGCTATCATCATAAAAGTAATGGTTAGAATACGAGATAAGTTCTTTGTATCCTCTGAAATGCTTTAGTAGCATTATGTTGTAGTTAGTAATGTGTTCACAGAATTCTAAGATTGATGTTTTTATATTGAACTTGTTCAACCTTGTTAGCTTTGTAACATCTTCTGACACATGTTTTCTAAAGGTCTTCTCCAGCTTGTTTAGATATTCTTTGTTTGTATCAGTACGTGCGTGTGCGGATTTAACGTTACTAAACTGCTTTCTGTCACCCAGTACCAGAACCTTCTTCGTCCTTAATAGTGCTGGAAAAGCCTGAGCTATACTGACTTGTGATGCCTCATCAATTATAACCAGATCAAATAGGTCTTGTTCCATTGGAATATATTCAGCAAAGTCTCTAATGCCTGCAAGTATGCAAGGGAAGGCAGATTTTAACTTTAAGAAATCATCTTTAGGGAATTTCTTCTTGCCCTTAATGACTTCTTTTAATGATTTAACTGTGTTTCTTTTTTCTTCATAAAAATCTATTACACGCCCGTCCATTATATGAGTCATTTGTGCGGTTGTTAGCTCTTCTAATGCTGACTTAATGGCTGAATAACTGAAATTTGGGATTGCTGCAAATTGAGACTCTAACCGTTGTTTCAGTTTTATGTAATGAATAATATTTGCGAATTCCTTGTCAGAATGTTCAAACAGCTTATTTTTGAACACACCATTTATTAATGATAAGTCCACTTTTGAGAGTTTGGAGGTCTTAGGATATTGATCAACAAAGTTTTGAGTTCTTTCAATTAACTCTAATAGCTTTTTAAGGTCATCTTTGGATGCATTAATCAGGTCATTGGCTGTTAGATTATGTAAGGTTTTGAAGTAGCTCTCTCCTGCATCAAAACCATCAGATAATTCTCTTTTTTCCTTATGACGTATCGCATCATCATAAAAATCTACTACAAGTTTGAGTTTATTAAATGATTTATGGGCATGATCAACATTTTTAGCAGAAAACTTTTCTCTAAACTTACTATTGAGTTCTTTAACCTTTCTTCCTACAAACAGGAAGCCAAACCAATCATGTTTGATCTCAGAGTAACTTTCAATCAAAGGTTTTAGGTTCTGAAAATCATCTTCTGAGAAGCTGGAGAAATTGGTTAAAAACTTTGAAATATTAGGATATTGAGATTTAAGATCATTGATAATTTCCAAGAGTGTGACAAAGTTATTAAAGCTATCCAGACTTTGATTGTCTTTATGGAGGTTTGAGAATACCTTGCATATAATTGAACTACCTCCATCTAAATCTTCATGAAATTCCTGCATTTTCTCTCTTGCTTCAACCAAATCAAGTGATGGGTCTTCTTTTTCAAAGATTTCATCAAAGTCTATAGAGTAAGTTCCGCTATAAACCACTTCGGCTTCTAACATATGGAATTTTTCAATGTCTTCTAACTTAATCTCCTCATAATTCTCGATTGTTTTTTTAAGCAGAATTTTTAAGTTATTGCTCGTATCTTCTCTCTGCTTTTTAGATACCTTTGCTTCTTTCTTATATGCCCTGTGATATGTCTTAATTTCTTTGATAGATGTAGTAGAAAGTATCTGGTTGTATGTATTGCCTGCTTTTCCCAGCCGTAGAATGGGGTTTTGGAAATTAGCATTCACCCTGACCTTGTTCATTGTTTCGGTAATCTTATTTTCAACAACATCAAGTGCCTCTTTCTTATCTGAAAGAACCAAAACTGACTGTCCATCTAGTATTGCATTGAAAAGTACGGCTGTAATAGTATGAGATTTACCTGTTCCAGGTGGCCCTTCAACGGTAACATACTTGCAGGTAGGCTTCTTTAGTGCCAAAATAATCTGTCTTTGTTCTGCATTCAGAGGAATTGGAGTTGAACATACTAGTCTCTCTTGAGTTTCTGTCCCATCCCACTCTTCTTCTACTTCTCTAACAAATGACTCAGGTTCGTCATGTATGAATGAGTCAATTAACTTATTAAAGGTATCAGCTAATTTGCTATTACCAGATTCTAACAATTCTAAAATTGTTTCATAATCATTTACAAGTGCTTCATCGGATTGGTCAAATAGGCTCAGGTAACAAGAGTTAGAAATGCTTACAAACATTCCTTTTACGGTCTGGTCTTCTGGCCTATTTAGGTCAATATATTCCTTAAGTTCAAAGAAGTCGGCAATTTCCTTCATAACACCATCCATAGTACCAAGAAGGTGACCTTCCACTTCTTCTGAAAGGTATATAACACGGTCTTGAATTGTTTTTAGTGACCCTATTTTCTCATTTGCTTTATTATATTCCTGAGCCACATAATCCAGTGCTTTCTTGTTAACGTAGAGAACCGAGTCAAACGTAACTCCAAAACCTGATGGGACACGCTCCAGTTCCAAAGGGATGTAGAAAATTGGAAATGTTGCATTTTCTACAGTTATATCGCAAAAGTACAGGTAGAATTGCTGCTTATCTAATAAGTTCTTATTGTTGAACAGGCTATATAACTCAGCAAATAGATCCTTCACTGCAAAGTGTTTAAAAAATCTGGAGATATGGTCTTTAGTAGCTTGAAGGGTTAGGACAGTAGCCAATTCCTTGGGAATATCTTTAACCTCTTTATCTGCCAGAAGCAGATTAACGATTTCAGAAATTTTGTTATCAATCAAATCTACAAGAATTCCCGTTAAATCTTCTTCTATTAGAAAAATACTGTCTACATTTGCAGAAGCTAAAGTTTCCAGAGGCTTCTCTATCTTTTGCACAAGCGGAGTAATAAAAAATTCTTTGAATAATTTGCCTGTATTGTCGAGTGTACTGTCTAGTGCTATATCTGCTTCTTTACTAAACTTCTTGACAGAAAATTTTATATCTTCTGATATTGCTCCTACAACTTTATCAACCTCCTCTTGCTTAATGTTTTCGATTTGCTTTGTTATCAGGTCTAAAAGGCTATCAGGAATTTTAGTTACAAAGGTCTTCTTCTTAATTGTTTTAATAATATCATTATCGAACGTGTTGTTTATTGCCTTCCATACTAGGGCATTAAATTTAGGGTACTTCTTTAGCTTTATTCCAATTTCAAGATTTTTACTGTTCCTGAATTGTACACTTCTTTTCGGTAATCTTCTTTTATGGAAATCTGTTTCCAGAAAGTCCATAAAATATCTGGCAACATCTGCAACAAATGCATTCGTCCCTGAGAGGTGTTTAAGCTTTTTACTCTCATCTATAGGGTCATCATTATTTTTAAAAAACTTCAAATTTGTCATAAGATTGATGTTAGAACAGTTTCATGGTTTCTGCTCCTATGAGGATTAATGCGTAATGATAGCATATCGAGGGCAGATGGGGGAAGGGTTATCGGATACAAATAGTGCTTGATATACGACCAGTAGAAAGAAGTATAATACATTTACTGCTTGTATCATACTTGTAAAGAGTTTTGACCCGATGGCAAAAATATTAAAAATAATCTACTATCAAATATTACTTGGATCCCTTACTTTATCCTTACTTTTATTTTTGTGTCTTAGTGGAGTAGGTCTAATGTATTTAACAGGAGTTATCGTATTTGATGTATTAGTGCTGAGTGAGGCGTGGGCTATCTTAGGGTGTTTCATTTTATGGCTCTTATGGTGTATATACTGGCCTGTAGTTAAAAAACCATTTAATATCATAATATCAATATTGGATAAAATAGAAAATAAATTGGAACAGTTAAAGAATAATTGGCATGAAGATGACTATGTTTGATCTAAGCAAATCTGATGAAGAAATAAAAAAATGTATGACAAAGTTTTTACTTCCACAACCCTGTTTCCTTAACCTTGCTTCTTATATGGAGGAATAGATGGCTAAAAGAAAAGAAGACGAATCACTTTATAACCTTTTAAACAAATTCATTGAAAAATGCCTGATTGGCAAGGATAGCATTTTTGATGAAACAACAGACATATTCACAACTAATAATATCAATACCTGCTTTGAAAAGTTTGTTGATGATTACAAAGACGATAAAAGAAATTTTAAGGAAAAAATCGAAGAACAATTCAAGGACACTTCTGACGATGTGAAACTGGTCTTTGCCCACGCTAACTGGCTTTGGGCTTTCTCTGTGAACGACATGACTGCCAAAGGCAAAGAAACAGCAGTAAAAAAGTGTTTGCCTGAGAAATTAAAAATTAATGCTACTTGTGATGAACTTGGGTTGTTTCCCGAAAAGGGTTTTGGTAGTGCCGGAACCTATCACAAGCAAAATAAATACTGGGAGATCGTTTCTATTTTGAAATTATTTAAAGGGATTGACAATGGTTCTTCAAAATCTATTCTAGAAATTAAAACTTATATTGAAGAAGTTAGTCTTTTTGCCAAATACAATGAATCAGAAAACCCGATAGAACCGTGGCAACAGGATTTCCGCAAAATTGAAAAATCGTGCGCAATGTACAATATTTTGCTTTATCTTTGCAAGCCAGAGAAGTACGAAAGAATTGCCTCAGATAATCATAAAAATCAAATAGTAAATAGTTTTATTTCACTAATAAAAGGTGAAATAGGCAACGAAAACATAGATGAGAAAATCTTAAAAATAAGAGGGAAAATAACCGCGCATAAAAAAGATTTTGACTTTTACGATGAAAGCATTGCCAATTTATGGAACCCTTGGATTTCTGACTCAGAATACAATGAAATACAGGGTCTGTCATTTAAAAATAATATTATTCTCTATGGACCCCCGGGAACAGGAAAAACATACACCGCAAAAGCGTTGGCAAACTCTTTTGTTGCACAGAAGGTAATTGAGAACGACAGGTCGAGGGTAAAAGATTACATTGAAGGGAAAATTAATACTGATAACCGTATAAGAAGACTTCAACTCCATTCCAACTATTCCTATGAAGATTTTATTGCCGGAATCCAGCTTAAAGACGGTAAGACTGTTCCAGTTAAAGGATATTTTTACCACTTATGTGAGGAAATCTCACAAGATACAGACAAGTCCCCCTATATATTAATACTGGATGAAATAAATCGTATTGATCTTTCCCGTATGTTTGGGGAGGCATTTTCCGCGATAGAAAACAGAAATGAAGAAATTGATTTGCCAGTTGGCGACTTTAAATTAATGATACCTGACAACCTGTATTTAATCGGAACTATGAATGAAATAGACTTCTCACTTGAGCGGCTTGATTTTGCATTACGCAGACGGTTTGTGTGGTTTCGTTATGGTTTTAATTCAAACACTCTAAAAGATATTATAAATAAAAAAATAAATGGATTTAATAAAATTAGTGCTGAGGAAATTGATACGTTTATAGTAAAAGCAACAAAAGTAAATAAGCAAATGGAAGATTTAAATGAATTGGGTAAGCAGTACGAGATAGGACATACCTTTTTTGCTGAAATTGTAGATATTGCAAAACAGTTTTCAGGAAAACAAGGTTATATAAACAGAATTCCATTGTTTAAGTCTGGCGGACCCGCTGAGGTATTGTGGAATATTTCAATAGGTCCGATGCTTGATGCATTTCTGGGTAATCTTGATGAAACACAAAAAAAGGAAAAGATTAAAGAAATTAAGGGAATGTTGCTCAATGATAAAAAGTAGTGTCAATATTGAAACCTCAGATTGCCTGCCATTTGATTCTAAATGGAATGAACAGCTTTGGCATTTCGCCAACAATGAACACTCAGTATCTGTTTTCAATCTTGCTGCCAACATAAAACAATCTGAACCTTTAATAACATTCAACTATAAAGATAAAAAATGGTACGCCGGTAGATATATTGGAGGTATTAATTTCACTTACAAAAAGGAAGACGTTTCTATAACGATTAACCCACGTTTTGGTGATATGGTTTTGTATGAAATGTTTGAGGAATTGTTTAATATCAAATTTTCTAAAGGTATGTCGTCATTCAAATCACAAAAAAAATCTTATTACTTGAAAATATTAATTTCATATATTTGGCTGCAAGAAATGGCTAAAGCTAATCGACACGGCCTACCTAGGAAGAAAGGTTTAAAAAAGCATGAAGGTTATTCAATAAAGGGCCGTCTCTTAATAATGCCATCAATAAAATCAATCCATAAAACTGGAAAGTTAATATCTGCCAGAAAAGAACAGTATTATGACCAGACAGTCCTTAAAATATTGTACGAAGCATACTGCATACTTAGAAAGGATTATTGCCTTGGTAACCTAAATATATCTGATAATGCACAGGATGCTATTCATCAAATGGAAACACAATTTATAGACAGCTCATTTATAAAGCCTCATGATTTTAACGCCATAAAATATCATCCAATATATCAGCGATATAAAGAGGTAGTAAACCTCTCTTGGCAGATTATTCAGTCACAGCCAGGGTATAATAGTCAGGATAGTCAAGCCACGGTTTCCGGTTTTTTTCTGGATATGGCCGAAATTTGGGAATGCTATGTCAGAAGTATTTTGAAAAAACATATTTCTTCAGGCTGGAAGATTATTGATTCACAATATGAAGTGTATAAAGAAATGTTTTTTCGTAGAAGAATAATCCCAGATATAGTCATGAAAAAGGGGGATAATTACTGTGTATTTGATGCAAAATACAAGCATATGAAATATCGTACTAGTATTGGGAGCTATGCTGGAGATGTTGACCGAAATGATTTCTTTCAGATACATACTTATATGTCATATCTTAAGAGCAAAGGGAATATGATTATGGGAGGACTTATTTATCCCGTAACAAAGGAGCATGATGGTAATGCTAACAAACTCCCCTGTGCTCTATATGGGACTGATAATGACACCTGTTTTTTTGCCGACGGACCGAATATAGGCGATAATTCTATAAATTATGAAAATTTTTTTACAAGGATTTTAAACTCAATGCCTCAAGGTTTGTCAGTATCCGAAGTCTAATTCATTACCTGCAATTATTAACCGACATTAAGGTGATGGACATAATTCTACATCCATTGGCATTGATTTTACAATAAAATGCTGGTATTGACTTGTTCGTAAATGTGCCAAAAAAGGTCATCATTTTTTTAAAGGCTGCTGAATAGATTTTAAAACAAACTCGATGAGGAAAAATTGATGTTGGCTGTTAGAGTATCAAGGGCGTAAGCAAAAGAAGATAAAAATGAAACAATGTTTTTCATTAAAAAATTCAAGCTCCTATTGTTACATTTTATTTTCCCTCCTCATTTAACTTCTCTAACAGCTTAGCCATCGCAAAAGTATCGAGTTTACAATATTCCAGCAAATCATTTCTTATCTGCTCCACCTCTTTCTTGTCTTCCAGTAAATGAAGGGTAGCATAAGTATTCATGGCTTCACCTCCATCGCTTATAGCCATTCCTTTATAGCTAAGTCTTGGTAAGAGAGCAGGCAAAACGAGCTTGAGGGAATAGCTTCCTTTCATCTCTTTTGTGTAATAATCTTTTTTTTGAAAAGGAGCCATGAGGTCTAATATATTTTCATGAATATCCATAAGTTTATTTTTGTAGGATGGAAATTGCTCTGACAGTTCTCTTAATATTCTTTTCTCAAATGTCATATTGTAAACCATGATACAGGCTTCATCTGGTATTTTAGATGTAAGGCTTTTAATAAGTTCTTCCCTCTGGTCAATACCTTCTTTTGCTAAGAATTCATAATGTTTTAATTTAGCACTTTCATCTTCTAATACATGCAGAGAATATTGAAAAGGAACTTGCTGATAAGGACGAGTGCCGTCAAAGATAGGTACAGCAGGCATAAAAGTCTCAAAATCTAAAAAATAGAGAGGATAATAGAGAGTGTCTAAAAACTCTTTGATGCCTTTTTTATTAATGGTTACTTTATTCGTTAATTCTGATGCTATCTGTAATCTTTGACTGGAAGCCAAATCATAATCATCTGGAATATCACTAAGTGCTAAAATTCCTTTGGAATAAAGTTCAAACTTTTTCGATGTATATAATCCTCTTATATCAAAAATTGAATACTCAGGAACGTGAGACCAGCAGTGATCTTTAAAATCACAAGGATATGGAGTGTCACAGTGATTGCCTATATCAAT
>PBQF01000059.1 GCA_002724975.1 Parcubacteria group bacterium | reverse complement strand
TTGTTAACATCAATAAAAGTTTAGAAGCAAAAATCAATGCGTTAAAAGAATATAAAACGGAATTGAGAGATTTTCCACATCCTCGCTCTTTAAAGGCAGTAGAGCTTAATGCTAAGCAGTGGGGAGTAAAGATGGGATTTGAGGCTGCCGAGGCGTTTAAGACTATCAGGATAAGAACATAGTGCGGCGAAGCCGGGCTGGCTGTAAGATAGAAGCGACAATCCACGAGGCTGTTTATCGTGTTATCGTGATGGAAAATATTATGATTATCTCTTATAGGGCATTCTTAAAAAGACTACATAAGAGTACAAAGCAAAAATAATTCATAGTGTTCTCTTGATAACCAAAAAATCATATAAATACTATTAATATATAAGGTGATCAAATGTTTAAGAAAGTGAAAATAGATGGTCGAACTATAGGCAGAGGCGAAAAATGTTATATCATAGCTGAGATTGGGAGTAATCATAATAGGGACATGAAAATTGCCAAGAAATTGGTTGATGTTTCTGTCAGTGCGGGAGTTGATGCAGTTAAATTTCAATCTTTTACCATAGACAATTGGCTTTCAAAGGATTTTTTGGATTTTCCTACAATGGATGTGAACGGAGAAGAATTAAGGGCTTGCTTGAAAGAATGTGAACTTGATCATGAGATGTTTAAAGAGATTTATCACTATTGCAGAGAAAAAGGAGTAACCTGTTTTTCAACACCATCACATATAGAGGATATCAGGCAACTTGAAGAGATAGATGTTCCTGCTTATAAGTTCGGTTCTGTCCAGATTACAGATTTTCCGACAATTTATGAAGCTGCGCAAACGGGGAAACCTGTTATGATTTCAACTGGAGCTTCATCTCTTGTTGAGGTAATGGAGGTCTATGATGTGCTTACAGATAAAGATATCATATTACTACATTGCACTTCTTGCTATCCTTCAAATTTTGATGAAATTAATTTGAATGTACTTGATCTTTATCATTCTCTGTTTGACTGCCCAATAGGTTATTCAGATCATACTGTAGATCCGTGTGTTGTTCCCATTGCTGCTGTTGCCAAGGGAGCCTGCATAATTGAGAAGCATATTACGTTAAATAAAAAGATGAAAGGGCCTGACCATCCTTTTGCTATAGAACCAGGTGAATTAAATCGTATGGTAGAAGTTATTAGAACTGTTGAAAAGGTACTAGGCAAAAGGAATAAGCTGGTTTTGGAGCGAGAAAAACAGATTGCAGCAAAGGGTCGAAGGAGCATTGTAGCAGCAAAATCGATTAAAAAGGGAAAGGCTATTGAACGTAATTATCTTACTACAAAAAGACCGGGAACCGGTGTTCCTCCAAAGTATATTGATCTTCTTGTTGGTAAGAAGGCCAAAAAGGACATTGAAGGCGACAGCATCATTACCTGGGATATGTTGCTATGAAAAAGAGAAGGAATATTCTCGTGACCTGTGCGGGTGGACATGTTTATCCGGAGATAATTGAAAATATCAGAAACCATAAAGATTATGATTTTAGGATAGTAGGGTGTGATACTTCAGAACTTGCCGTAGGGTATTCTTTTAGTGATGCTTATTATACAGTCCCTAAAGGCAATGAGAGCGGCTATCCTGGTGAAATATTAAGAATATGCAAAAAGGAAGATATTAACTATATCTTGCCCCTTTCTGATGAGGAAAGCCTTGCGCTATCGTTTAATAAGGAATTGTTCCTGGCCGAGGCGGCTGTGCCTATTGTTTCTGATTATGAGGCAGTAAGCATTGCATGTGATAAAGGAAATTTACTTGAACATTTAAAACTAAAAGGCATACAAACGCCTCGTTTTTTTCTTCCAGATGATTACGAGCAATTGCTACAGGGAATAAAGGAGCTTGGGTACCCAAAAAAAAAGGTTGTTTTTAAGCAACGTACATCAAGAGGCGGAAGAGGGTTCAACGTGATTAGTGATAATTTTAGGATTTCAGATCGGATTGGCGGGAGATGCGATCATTTCTTGGTAGACTATACTGAAATAATGAATGCTTTTAAAGAAGAAAAGAATATTCAGGAGTATTTGTTGATGGAGTATTTACCCGGAAAAGATTATAACATCGATGTGCTGTTCCTTAAGGGAGTTCCTGAACTGATCTTATCCAATCAAAGGCTAAAACCGAAAGCCGGTCCTGTTAACATAGGAAAATTAGAATCGAATCAGCAGGTTATAGATGTGGTTAATGATATAGCCAAAGTTTTAACTTTTGACTACTGTATTAATATTGAGGCTGCTTTTGGTGATGACGGCAAACTATATGTATATGAAATAAACCCGAGGGTAGGTGCCCCAATTGTTTTTTATACATTGGGTGGTATTGATATGCTCAATCTAATGATGAGTTATGTAATTGATAATAAAATCAGAATTGATAGAAAGGTCTGTGAAGATAAATTCTGCTATAGGTATTGGAAGACTAAGGAGGCAAACAAATAAAAGTCGCATTTGTACAAGATGAAGCTAGAGATAGAATGGGCACAATGGCATTGTCTTCTTTTGTAAAGAAACATGGTTATGAGGTAGATGTATTTATTCATCAACTGGAAAAAGATCTTGTAGGGGCAGTGCTTGAGGTTGAACCTGATATTCTTGCCTTTTCGGCGTCAACTACGGAACATCAGTTTGCCCTGAAGTTGATTGAGAAATTGAAAGCCGAAACTAATCTTCCAATAATCATGGGGGGGCCGCATCCTACTTTTTATCCTGAGATTATTGAACATCCAAACATTGATTTTATTTGCCGTGGAGAAGGTGAATATGCTTTGCTTGAGTTGCTTGGTGCTCTTAAAGATGGTACGGATTGTACTAAAATAAAGAATATTTGGATGAAAAAGGACGGAAAGATAATAAAGAATGAAGAACGTTCGTTGATTGCTGACCTTGATACACTTCCTATGCCTGACAGAGAATTGTACTACAGGCGGTACGAAGTTCTAAGAAATAGTCCTACAAAGGCTGTTTATTTTATAAGAGGTTGTCCTTTTAATTGTACATACTGTTTTAATAAAGCAATGAAGGATATGTATAAAGGCAAGGGGGCGTATGTTAGAGCTAGGAGTGTGGAGAAATGTATTAGCGAATTGAAGTATATTGTTGAAAATTCCACAACTGAATGGTTTCATTTCAATGATGATACTCTTAATGTAAATAGGAAGTGGTTTTATGAGTTGCTTAATAGATACAAAGAGGAAGTTAGGCTCGGTTTTATATGTAACCTAAGGATAGACTTTGCAGACGAAAAGATGATAGATAAGCTTAGTGAAGCCGGGGTAGATAGAATAAATTTTGGAGTTGAACACGGAAATGAACAATTCAGACGAGAAGTATTGAAAAGAGATATGGCAAATGAACATATCATTAATTTGGGTAAATATATGAAAAAGAAAGGGATAAGAATATTTACAGCTAATATTATAGGTTTTCCTGGAGAAACTATTGGGATGGCTATGGAAACAATAAGATTAAATAGTTATTTTAAACCTGAATTTGCGAGTTGTGATATCTTACAACCCTATCCTAAAACAGAGATTGCAAATTATGCCATAAAAAAGGGGTGTTTGGCTTCAGATTACAGTATAGATAGTCTGGGAAGAACTAATATAGCACATTCACACAATGTAAATTCCTCATATAGTATAATTAAACAAGACAACATAAGACGACTGGAAAATATACATAAATTTTTTCATTATATGGTTATGTATCCTTTTCTCAATCCAATATTCTTGCTCCTTTCAAAACTACCTCCTAATAAAATTTTTGCTCACATATGGCAATTGCCTGAAATCAGAAAGAAGATTCGGTATAGCTCCGGATTTAAAGCCAAACTGAAAGAGTTTATGAAGTTGTTTAATTAGAATACATAAGTACCAAAATGAAACTCTTGCTTATAAATCCATTCCTAATTAATTCTCAAGGTTTTAACTTAGAGGTTACAAAAAGGGGGGGGCAATATGCTGAGCCTCCTATTGGCTTAGGATATCTTTCATCTTATTGTAAACACTATAACAACATAGATGTTAAGATTTTAGATGCTAATATATATGCGATAGAAAAGATCACAATTGGAAATGTAACAGATATTGATAGTATAGAAAATGGTATAGTTGATGAGATTAAAAAGTATGGTCCTGATGTTGTAGGTATTAGTTGTTTATTTCATTCTACCTCCCGTTCAGCTCATAGGATGGCTTTGCTTGTAAAAGATTTAGATAAAGATATTACTGTTATTATGGGGGGCAGTTATCCTACTGCTTCGTCTGAATTGGTTCTAAAGGATCCAAATGTCGATTTTATTGTAAAGGGTGAAGGAGAGAAAACGCTTTCGGATATAATTAATTATCTAAACAAAAACGGTTCGCTGGATAATATTTCAGGGATTGGCTACAAAGATAATAATAAAATTATCATCAAAGAGAGCGACAGGTATATAAATGATATAGAGCAGCTAATGATGCCTGATAGAGAGGATTTGCCAATTGAGAGTTATTCTAAATACGCACGTCATGCATTAAAAAAATTTATATATAGTGATACGGGAAGCTACCTGATTACAAGTATAACGGCATCAAGAGGTTGTCCTCATCAATGTGACTTTTGTATAAGTAAGATATTCTGGAATAGACAATACCGCCACAGAAGTGCTGATTCTATTTTAGACGAAATAGAATATCTTGTAAAACGATATAATGTTACCCATCTTGCTTTTAACGATGATAATTTGACAATAAACTTAAGATTTACAAAAGAGCTGTTTTCAGGCATGATTAAGAGGGGGATAAAGGTTAAATGGATGTCTGCTGGTGGGCTTCAATTAAACACAATAGATACCGATCTAACCGAGATTATGCTGGAAAGTGGCTGTACATTGTTTAATCTTGCTATAGAATCTGGCTCTAAAAAGACACTGAAGAAAATTAGAAAACCCTTGCAGCTTGATTCAGTAGAAGAAAAGATAGACATTATAAGAAGGTTTGAAAATTGTTATCCTGTATATATAGAAGGATACTTTCTGTTTGGATTCCCTGATGAAACAGAAGAAGACTTTAGAGAAACAATATCCTTTGCCAGAAGGCTTGATCTAGACTGGAGGATGCTTTCATGCGTTCAGCCTTTCCCTGGAACAGAACTCTATAATGATGCCTTAGAGAAAGGCCTTATTCCCGCGGATTTAGAAGAAAACTTTGGTAATTTCAGCTATCAGAAGCTTTATCTGAAAACGAATTACTTAAATGAAGAATTAATAGAGAAAGAAGTATATCTTTTAAATATAGAAAGCAACTTTTTGAATAATAGAAATCTTCAAATGGGCAATTATAAACAGGCTATTAGAGATTTTGAATGGGTGCTAGAACTTGTACCCGACCATGCAATTGCACGATACTGCCTGTATGTAGCACACAAAAAAAATAGAGACCTTGAAAAAGCAAATACTGAATTAATTAATATTGAGAAATATTTAACCCCTGTTAATAAATCTTATTTCGACCATTTTAATATTGACATAGAATCCTTCTTGTTAAACTTGCCATCGCTTTAAAAATTATGCGTTATAGGTGTTTTAGCTTTAACAATTAATATCATCTGTAGTTTAATAACCTTTTTACTATTATACTGCTCCCCGTTAAGAAGCACCGTGTAAATTAGTATTAAATTTCCTAAAATACACAGCAGAAAGGGGGCATTATGAAATATCGTAAATGGGATCTAAAGAACTAAGTCTTTCCAAATTATGCTTGGAAAAGATCACGCTTACTGTGTAAGTGCTTAAGCAAAGATTGTTCTGGAGGGACTCCAGAACAATCAACCACTCCCAGAACTATGCAACAACTTATCAGATATCACGAAATCAGTACTGTAACTGGCTTAAAGAATTCCAGTCAAAATCTCAAAAGCTTTTGACTCTGTAAGAAAATCTAAGAAAGAACACTTACTGATTACTAACAAATTTTAACCTTGCTTAAAGGGGAGCAGTACACTATGACAATTTCAGACGAGCGTATCTATTTAGAAATATTATCTCCTGATAATGTAGTGAACGAATATGTTGAATGGATGAAAGATGAGAAGACTGTGAAATATTTAAAAACTAAATTGACAGTATATACATTAGATAGCTTAAAAGAGTATGCAAAGAATATGAATGAGAGTCAAAATGATTTCTTATTCGGTATATTATTAAAAGATAGTCACGAATATATTGGAAATCTTAAAATCGGAGGCATTAGCCAAATACATCGACATGGTAACATTGGCTTGATTCTCGGCAATAAAAAACATTGGGGGAAAGGTTATGGTTCAGAAGCGATTAGGATTGCAACAAGATGCGCATTCGAGAACCTCAATTTAAATAAATTATATGCTGGTGTAAACTCAGAAAATGTAGCCTGCTATAAGGCATTTCTAAAAGCCGATTATAAGGAAGTCGCAAGATTACAAAAACACCTGTTCTTCAAAGGGAAGTATGTAGATTCAATAACAGTCGAGCGATGCAGAGAACTTAATGATGTGACATAGGCGGGCAATGTACTTATTTGCGCTATCTTTACTTTGCCGCTGATTTGCGCAGATAATCTTAAATATAAAGGTATAACAGATAATAAAGCTGTAATAGTTCAGCTATTCAATTTATTAGACAGGATGTACAGGATAAACTGGGTTATTTATTTTTAACCTGTACATCCTGTTCTCCTGTCAAAAAATAGATTGTTTTGATACAACCAAAACTAACAACTCTAGTTTTTATGGTAGATAATTAAGAGATATAAGAATTGAAAAACTCTTGGTCATATGATCCCATGGCATACGGAAAGGATAAGTTTGAAATCCATGAAGATGTTTGCAATCACGCGGAAGCTGTCATCAGGAAAAAGGTATGGTTTGGTCAGGAGGAAGGGAAGGCGATTTTATCCTTAAATATAATAGATTTCGATTGTCTTATGGAGAAAAGAGTGCTCGAAATTGGTCGTTGTGTGGGTTGGCAAGGGAGTTTATAAATGCGGGAGCAATTTATACAGGGATTTGAGTATATATCTCCATGAGTTATGCAGGGAATTGTTCCCAAATGCTGACAATATCAAGATTGTTTTAGGGGGCGCTAAAAATCTGTCTTTTGAGGAAAACAGCTTTGACTTATAGTCTCTTACGGTGTAATGCAACATTCCAAAAATCTATGTTCAAAACAGCAGTTTGGAGACGGCATGGACAAAAGTTGTTTCTGAAACCGATTCTCAAGAGGGAGACGTGATAGCACCTTTTTTTACTGATGAAGATGAAGGATTTTCAATAGACTATCCGGAGGACTTTGATTATGTTAAATTGAGGTTAAGAAAAGGTGATGTAGCGCTTTCTGAAATTACTTTAGAACCGTATAAATTTAAATAAACTATGCAGATGAAAAAGATTATAAACAATATAATCAAGTGTTCCATAAAATTAATGGTTAAATTGGGTGTGACCTGGCCACTTGTTTTAATATATGCAAGGATGATAAAAGAAGTTATGCCTGTAAACAGAAAGGATTTTAAGAAAGCTAAAACGTTACTAGCTTTAAATCCTAATAGGTTTCGTGGCGAATTGGAAGCATTAGCGGCCACTAATGATTTCCGAGTTCTAAAAGTTCCTCTTGGCTGGCAATGTAAAGTACTAAGTTTATTTTGGCCTAAAAATACAAATAAAAAATATTTCAAGGAGAGATATTTTAACCCGGAGGGAGACAGGGAGATAATCGAATTACAAACAAAATTCAGGTCTTTTTTAAAGATCTTCCTAAAGGCGCTTTATAAGAAGTTGTCGATAAATGGTGTTATTGGGGCAGGTGTTTGGTACATTCAAGACTATGATTGGGGATGGATGTCAAAGGAAATTGGGGTACCCTACATAGTTTTGCATCGTGAGAATTTAGTTACAGCCCCTAAACACAGAGAACATTATTTAAATCGATTTAAAAGAATATATAAATTCAGAGGTAATCATATAATAGTACACAGCCTCGTAATGAAAGAGTTGCTAATTCAATCTGGTTATGTTAGTCCGGATAAAGTGAGTGTAATGGGCTGCATAAGAATGGATAACTTTATTGCTCAATTAAAGAATTTAAATAAGCTGCCAAAAGCAAGGAAGAAAGTACTACTTTTTAGCTTTCATTACGGAGTTGGTCTACAGATGGTAAGAAATCCCGGTTTTGTAAATCGAGATTTAGGCCTTGTAAATCTTTTTGAGCATGTTCATGTAAGTATAGCTAAGCTCGCTTTAAAACACAAAGATATTGATTTCATTA
>PBQF01000058.1 GCA_002724975.1 Parcubacteria group bacterium | reverse complement strand
ATGAAGCTGTTGCCTCACATTCGTCTTATGGTTTATTATGGTTTAACTGAAGCGTCTAGAAGCTCGTTTATTGAGCATTCTATAGAAAATAAAACTCTGCTACAATCGGTTGGAAGAGCAAGCCCTAACGTTGGAATTGCTGTTCTGGATGAATCAGGAAATGTTTTGAATCGAGAGGCTAAAGGTGAAGTTTTGGTAAAAGCAGAAACTGTAATGCACCGATATTGGAATAATGCCAAAGCGACAGAAGATAAAATGTTGAATGGCTGGTTTAAAACCGGTGACTTGGGATATATTGATAAGAATGGATACCTTTTCCTTCAAGGAAGACTGAAGGACATGATTAATATAGGAGGGATGAAAACTTCTTCAACCGAGATTAATGAGGTATATGAAAAATTTTGGAAGGTTGAAGAGTTTTATGCAATCGGTATTTGTGAAGGCATTCATAGTGGCGAAAAAATCATAGCCTTTGTAATCAAGAAAGTCAATGTTGAGCTTTCTATTGAAGAGCTTATCGGATTTGGCAGAAAATACCTTGATTTCTATAAAGTTCCCTCTTCTTTCTACTTTATAGAAAGTATTCCTAAGAGCGATACCGGAAAAGTAAAAACGGGAGAGTTGAAAGATATTGCTAAGCGGTTAGAGAAAGAGTTATGCTGAAACTCAGGACACCTTACCCTAGATTTGTGAATGCAAAAGAAATAATACATGGTGTTAACTCAATAAAAGCCTTGAGTGGCTTACAAGCTGTTAAAGTTGCTTTGATTATCGGTCTAAGTTTATCAAAAAAAGAAGAATTATTAAAAAAAATTACAAGTTCAATTAACTGTCATCAGCTTCATGTCATCATCCGCTCTTGGGAGGACGAACCTACGCTTTCCAGTTTGCAACCAGTGCTAGATGAACTAATTCCGTTTCAACCTGATTGTATTATTGCTATCGGAGGGGGCTCTGTTATAGACGGGGTAAAACTTGTATGGGCTTTTTATGAACATCCCGGCTTGTCTGATTCTGTTTTAAGCAGGGCTTTTGCTTTACCTAAATTGCGAGGTAAGGCCCGTTTTTGCGCTATTCCGACAACTGCAGGCACAGGTTCAGAAGTATCTTCCTCTGCAGTTTTTTTTGATCCAGAAAAGAGAAAAAAAGTTCCCGTCGTAACTCATGATTTTTTACCGGACTTAGTTATATTAGATCCGAATCTGCTAGTCGGGATTCCTAGAAACATTTTACTCTCAACAGTAATTGATGCGCTTTCACATGCAATTGAAGGTTACGTATCTAAACTTAATAATCCTTTAATGGATCGTTTCAGTGAGTTGGCTATTTCTAGTATATCTAATCATATTTTAAAAGCGATCGATTTCAGAAATGAAGAGATTCTTGCAGAGCTTCAATATGCTGCAATGTTAGCTGGCTGGGTTCAGAATCACTGTGTGGTGGGAGTGAGCCATGCTCTTGCACATCAGATGGGCTCTTTTAAAGTTCCCCATGGAGTTGCAAACGCAATCTTTTTACCGTTATCTATTCGTTTTAATAGTCAGGATAATGATACAAAGCAAAGATATGCACTATTGGCTAAAAATTCAGGGGTTGGTGATTCTTTTTATGATTTGGAGCAGTTGATTATAAGGATTTCTCAATTTGGTAGTTTTTCGTTGAAACTTTCCGATTACGGATTCACGGAGGAGTATACAAAAGATTTACTTTTATTGCAAAATGCCTTAGACGATCCTGGTGCGAGGTTCAATCCTGTTTCGTTGGATCATGAAAAATTAACTAATCTTTTAGAAAATGCTTTATAAAAGGATAAATCATCATCAATTATGCCAGTTAAAGAACTCTTAATGCATAAGCCCTTTGATTTGGATCTGTCACAAAAAACTCCTATTTTGCAAAAATGTGTAAAAGAAGAATTAAATTTCCATTTTGAAAATAATGAGTTATTTAGACGCTTTTCTTATAAGAAAGGTTTTAAAGTAGAAAGTGCAATCGAATCGAACTGGCAAAATGTCCCTTATATTCCTGCCCAATCTTTTAAGATATTAGGCCCCCAATTGCTTTCTGTTAGTGAAAAGCAAATTAAAACTTGCTTACAATCTTCTGCAACAAGCGGAGAGCCGAGCACCGTATTGATAGATAACGATACTTCCAGAAGGCAGGTTAAGGTCATGACTAAAGTTTTGGGAGATTTTATAGGAATGAATCGACGTCCCTTTTTAATTATGGATATTGCTCCCAACTCAAGTAAGAAAGATGTTTTAGGCGCTCGGGAAGCTGCTATTAGAGGTTTTTTGAACTTTTCCAGTGAAGCAAAGTACTTTATGGATATAAACGCTACAGGAGGACTTTTTCTTCAGAAAACACTTTTGGAAGAAGCTATTCAAAATTGTAAAGGTCCAGAAGGACTTATTATTTTCGGCTTTACTTATGTGTTATATTTCTCTGTTATTAATGAGTTTCAAAAAAGCAATATTCGATTTCAATTACCAGACAACTCTAAAGTTATTCATATTGGCGGATGGAAAAAACTTGAGTCACAAAAAGTAAGCAAGGAGATTTTCAATCAAAATACTGCGGAGATTTTTGGGGTTTCTCCTCAGAATGTCATAGATATTTACGGTTTTACAGAACAAATGGGACTTGTTTATCCAGACTGTGAATATGGATTCAAGCATTCATCTATCTACTCAGAGGTTTTGATACGTGATCCTGAAAACCATAATTTACTTAAAGATAGAAATCCGGGTCTTTTACAGTTTATTACACCCATTCCGCATTCTTATCCCGGTAATTCCATTTTAACCGATGATTTTGGTGTTATACTTGGTCGTGATGATTGTCAGTGCGGAAGAAAAGGAGTTCGTTTTAAGGTTTTAGGAAGGGCTAAGCAGGCTGAAATTCGCGGATGTGGTGATATTATGGCTGAGAAAGTGCTCTATAACGAAAAAAAGACAACTGCATTGAGTAATGATGTTTTGACGGTGCTTTATTCTCCTCAAATAGAAATAGTTTCTTCTAAAACGCTTGTGGATCGTGAAAATCAAAAATTAAAGGAAATCTTTCAAGGTTTGCGAAATGCACAAAATTGGTTGTGTAAGCAGCCTATTGAAGGAGTTATAGGCATTATTCAACAAGCCAGGGAACGTTGGATTGATTCTTCTTTTCCATTGGAGCATTATCGAAAGCGTGGATTAAATTTTCTTACCAACTGGTGCGAAGCTTCAAACTTGAGTAGCTTAACAGACTTTTCTCTTCGTAATGAAAGGGGATATATCGATTCTTTTCGTCCTGTGGGGGGCAGTGTTAGAAAACTAATGAAGGCGAATCCAAAAGGGATTATAGCTCATTGGCTTTCAGGCAACGTCCCTGTATTAGGGATGCTTACGGTAATTCAAGCTATGATTACAAAGAACGCTAATATCTTAAAGGTTTCCTCAAGTTACTCGGAGGCTATTCCGGAGTTACTAAAAGCTTTTGAAGGAACAAAGTATCGTATTTGCAGTGGTCATGTTATTTACGGAGATGATTTGTTAAAAACAGTGGCGGTTATATACTTTGATAAAGATAATAAACTTGCAGCTTCCTACATTTCGTCAAATTCAGATGTAAGATTGGTATGGGGTGGAAGAGAAGCGGTAACGGAAATCACATCGTTGCCTAAGAAGTACTCTACGGAAGATATTGTATTTGGACCAAAGTTGTCTTTCATGGCAATTGGTAGAGAAACTATTGAAAGTGAAAGAAAAATAAAGAAACTTATTCGAAGGGCTGCTACAGACTGTAGCGTCTTTGATCAGACCGCATGCGCTTCACCTCATACAATATTTGTAGAAAAGGGAGGGTTTATTTCTCCTATAGAATTTGCCGAGCGATTAGCTTCTGAAATGGATAAAGCTCTTCAGAGAATACCTAAAGAACCTCCTGATGAAGAAACTGTACTAAAAATTGCTTCACAAAGGATCTTATATGAATTTTCTGGTGATGTTTGGCAATCGAAAGGTTTTGGCTGGACTGTTTTGTATGATGAAGAATTAAAATTAGCGAAACCAACATATTCTAGAACCATTACTGTGCGTGCTGTTGATAATATTATGGATGTCACTTCTTTAGCATCCAAAGATATTCAAACAGTAGGATTATCATTGACCGGGCATCATCGGCTTGAATTTGCAGAAAAAGTGACACAAAAAGGGGTAGAGCGTTTACCTGATGTTGGTTCAATGACTGAATTTGATACTCCTTGGGATGGAATGTTTGTAATGGACAGATTTGTTAGATGGTCAACCTTAGGTGGACCATAAATAAGCAGCTAGAAACTACTTTGTAAGAAGTTGTATCTTGTCGCAACTATTAGCTAGATAAAGTGTGATTATCTTCCGAATAGCAACAGAGAAAGATATTCATGGAATTGTAAGCCTCTTTTCTCAGGAAGGAAATGCTTATAATTGGTCTGAAGAAAGATATAAACATTTCTATCAGGATTATCCTTTAGAGGGTGTAGTTTCTTTTGTGGCAGAATTCAAAGACATCATTATCGGACATTATGGTATCCTGCCTGTTGTAATCGGTAATTATAATGCTCTTTTTGGAGTCCACGCTTTCATAAATCAAAAGTATAGAAATTTAAAAGTAATTCGTGGTCTGTTTCAGTCACTTGATAATTGGTGTAAGGACCATCAAATTGATTTTATCTGCGCTGTTCCAAATCCTGACTTTTCTCTTGTTAAATCCAAGTTTTTTGGTTGGAAGGAAATATTTAATCTTGGATTTATGACAAAGGAGTGCTTTAGTTTTTCTGAATACCACAATAGAGAACTGTTTATCAACTATTCAGAAGATATGCTGCTTTGGAGATTTGGAAAAGTTCAAGATGTTTATATCAGTAAGTATTTTCGAGAAGGTAGCTGGTCTTACCAGGTTTTGTATGCCAATGATGATGTGGGATTGACATACGCCAATCGTTTTGGAGTAGCTGCTTTACAGTATTGGCATCCGGATGCATACTTTTTAGAGCGGAAAAAGGAATTTACACAACCCTTTAGTATAAAAATATTTAATTTGGAGCATGAAGAATTTCTTGCAAATCCAAATAATTGGTTTATTCAAATGGGAGACTCAGATGCCTTTGTTTATACTCCTCTTGACTAAACCGAGAAATAATAGTTTTGAATGTTCTGTTTTAAACAGACACATAATTGTCGAATTATTATTTTGTTTCTGAAAACCAAAACCTTAAAACTCTAGATTTTTCTAGGTAAATCCATGCAGACTTTTTATATTGGCGAAAATAAAATCAACCTCAATTCACCTCCTTTTATTATTGCCGAGATGTCTGCTAACCATAATCAGTCTTTAGAGCGGGCATTGCAGATTGTTGATGCAGCTGCACAGGCAGGTGTTCAAGCTGTTAAGTTGCAAACCTCAACTCCTGATGGATTAACACTGGATATAGATTCTGAGGATTTTGTAATTAATGACCCGAAAAGCCTTTGGAACGGTCAAAGGCTATATGAGTTGTACCAGAAAGCACATACTCCATGGGATTGGCATGAGCCAATTTTTAAGAAATGTGAGGAATTGGGACTGATTGCTTTTAGTACACCTTTTGAAGAAAAAGCCGTTGATTTCCTGGAATCATTAAATGTCCCATGCTATAAAATTGCTTCATTTGAAAGCACAGATCTGCCATTAATCAAGAAAGTGGCTTCTACAGGAAAGCCTGTTATTATGTCAACCGGTATGGCTACCGTTGCAGAAATTGATGAAGCTATACGCACTTTCAAATATGCCGGAGGAACGGATGTTCTTTTACTCAAATGCACAAGTACTTATCCTGCTTCCCCTGATGATATAAACCTATTCACAATTCCTCATATGCGTGAATTATTTGGGACCGAAGTAGGCCTTTCTGATCATACATTGGGAGTCGGGGTTGCTTTAGCTTCCATTGCTCTCGGAGCAACAGTTATTGAAAAACATTTTACACTCTGTCGTTCAGATGGAGGAGTAGACTCTGTGTTTTCCATGGAGCCGGAAGAAATGAGAATACTGGTCGAGGAGTCAAGCCGTGTACGAAAAGCATTGGGGCATATTCAGTATGGTCCCACTGAGAATGAAAAAGAATCCTTAAGATTTAGACGTTCTTTGTATCTAGCGGAAGATATGAATAATGGGGACTTATTTACATCTAAAAACTTAAGAGTCATTCGTCCTGGTTATGGTCTTTATCCAAAATATTATGAAATTTTGTTAAATAAAAGAATAAATAAATCTGCTAAAAAAGGAGATCCCGTAACCTGGGACTTAATTGGGTAGTTTATTTAGGGGATATTAAATGTGAAAGTATTATTGATTGCACCATATTTGCATTTACAGGAAGCTGACGAACGTTACAAAAGAAAGAGAGAAGACTTTTTGCCTTCTACAGCTCTGATTTATTTGGCAGCAGCTCTCAAGAATAGTGGCCATGAACCAATTCTTCTCGATTTTAATAGTTCAAAAACTCACAGTCAAGCGGATTCTCGTGAATACTGCAAAAACAGGATTGTAGAAACCATCAGTGATGAGGCACCAGGTTTGGTTGGCATAAACTGCCTGTTTTCTGGTTTGTTCGAAACAGTCCTTGATATTTCTCAGTCTATTAAAGCAAAGTTTCCTGAAGTTCCTATTGCCATTGGAGGAATCCATCCGACGACTTATCCAAAAGAAATATTGAGCAATATTAAAGAAATAGACTTTATTGTTAATGGTGAGGGTGAAGATCAAATTGTCGCTCTAGCTAATTTAATTGAAGGTAATGGTGAATCTAAACTGTCTGAGATTCATTCTTTTGCATATCGAAATAAGAGTGGTGAGGTTATCCTAAATGATCGTTCTGGATTTAAGGACATGGATATGTTGCCTATGCCTGCCTGGGACCTCATTGATTTCAAAGATTATGAGATTGATTTGTCGGATTATTACAATCCAAAGGGCCTTGAGATGAAGAATCATGTTCCTCTTTTTACTAGCCGCGCATGTCCCTATGCTTGTACTTTTTGTGACATGCACGTTGTGATGGGCAAGAAACTTCGTTGCCGAAGTCCGAAAAGTGTTGTTGATGAGATGGAGTATCTTAATGGCGAAAGAGGAATGAATTGTTTTTCTTTTTGCGATGACAATTTCACTTTTCAAAAAAGCCATGTTCTTGAGATATGTGATGAAATACTAAAGAGAAAGTTAAATATACAGTTCGATACTCCAACTGGGTTGAATGTAAGTTCATTAACAGAAGAGGTCGTGGCAGCAATGGTTGAGGCTGGATTGATTTCTGCGACATTGGCAATAGAACATGGAAACGATTATATTCGAAATACTGTAATTAAGAAAAAATTACCCCGTAAGAAAATTTACGAGGTTGTGGCTCTTTTCAAAAAGTACAAAGTGCTAACTGGTGGTTTCTTTATTATTGGCTTTCCTGAGGAAACTCCGGAGACAATGGAAGATCAATACAAAATGATGTCTGAACTACAATTAGATCGAATGGGGACAATGATTTTAATTCCATTTCCTGGCACGGAGATTTTTAAACAAGTAATTAGAGATAAGCTTTTCGTTAACGATGTGGATATTGACAATTTATGGAAAACACCCATGAGTTATGCACAAAATGAATTTGTCATAAAACCTTATAATATGACGATAGAAGAATTGCGAGAGCACCGTTCAAGATTAGAAGGACTTCGGTATAAGTTTTTCAAAAAGGGAATGTGATTATAGTGACATGTAGCAGGTTTGTAAATTTGGTTCAGGTTAAGTGCTTGCATATTATGGTTTAGATTTGCTTAAAACTATCAGGATCAGAACATAGTAAACAGCTTAAGATATTTTGATTTACGAGACGGCTTCATTGTTTTGATATCTCATGGAGTAATGGAAATAATATTTAATGGAAATAATATTTAATGGAAATAAAAATTTCCAAAAGTATTGGGAAGCTGCGATATCTGTGTTTTCCAATATTGCGATTGGTTATTCTCCTCTAATAATGGAATATGCGATTCATTATTCAGGCAAGAGATTTAAGGAAAATATTTCATTTGTTGTAATTGACGGAAAACAATATTTAGCATTATGTCCTCTTTTTATTGAAAACGTTAATAATATTAATCAATTCTCCTCTGCAAATGATTATTTGAGATCGCCTTTAATTGACTGTTCGCTACAAGCAAATATGAGAAAAATAATTTCTAAGTTTATAATAAAAAATATTGATGAACTGGCTTTACGAAATAAAGTTTTGAAGTATAAAGTAATGATAGACCCATTAACTCAGAAGTTGGATAGTGAACAATATAATTGGTTAATGCGATATGGTTATATCGATGCAAGCATTAATACTAATATAATTAACTTAAAAGAAACGAAGGAGATGTTATGGTCTCATATAAGAAAGGGTCATAAGCACAATATTAAGCAAGGTAGGAAGTATTGTAAAGTTGCAGTATGGGATTATAGTAATCCTGACTACGAAAAACATGAATTATACCGTTTAATGCATCATAAGGTATCCGGGAGGATTACTCGTTCATTAAGGACATTTGAACTTCAATACGATTGTCTGAAAAATGATGAGGCGATACTTATAGGCTTGTTTTGTGACAACAAATGGATTGCCTTTGGTTGTTTTGTCCATTTGAATAAAAAGGCAATTTATAGTTCTTCAGTACAAAATCCAGAAGAGCTTGATATATCTGTTCCTTTGGGGCACTTAATGATATGGACGGCTATTGAATATTACAATAATCGTGAATTTGATTTGTTGGAGATTGGGTGGCAACATTACAGTACTCAAATATTTGATCATCCAAGCAAAAAAGAGATTGATGTTTCATTATTTAAAAGAGGATTTGGTGGCAAGACTTATCCTCTTTTCAGGGGAATAAAATATTATGATAGAGAGTATATGAAAAAAGATATAGATGATCATGTAAGAAAACTTTGTATCAATAGTATATGAATTTCTAAAGAAACGATGAGCAGGATTTCCTTCGAAAACTACGGCAAAAAAGCCAAAACACTGTATAGTTACACTGAAATAGCGGGTAGATACCCTTCACAGGAAAGTGCTGAGCGGAATATTTTCATTGAGGTAATTAGTAAACTGGAGGTAAATGCGCAGGATAAACTGCTCGACATCGGTTGTGGTTCTGGTAATTTATATATACCTCTTTCGTTTGTATGTAAGCAGATTACCGGTATTGATCATGAAGCATGTTTGGGGAAATTACGTAGTCGTTATACTAACTTAAATAATACCATACTCGTGCCAGGTAATTTCCTTGATATGTCTATAGGCAATAAATTTGATAAGGTTTTATGTTACAGTGTTTTGCAATATCTTGCAGATGCAAGGGAGGTTCTTTTGTTTGTAAAAAAAGCCCTTAATTTACTAGTGCCTGGTGGTAAGGCGCTGTTTGGAGATATACCAAATACTTCGACAAAGAAACGCTTCCTTGATAGTAGAAGTGGTAGTAAATTTTCTGAGGAATGGAATAGGTCGGCGCAGAAAAATAAAATAGGGGGCACAAAAATAGAAATAGAAAAAGATAATGACGTCGTTAAATTTGATGATGAGCTGGTGCTTGAAATACTAAAGCAAACTCGATCTATTGGCTATCATTCATATGTTTTAGCTCAATCTCCACATCTTCCGTTTGGGTATACACGTGAAGACATCATAGTTGACAAACCTGCATAACATTATCATGAAGAAAAGAGCTACGACCATCGGATTGTGGAGAGATGTGCCTGTAATATGCCCTATAGGCATTGATGGTATAAGATTTTCCACAGACTTTCTTTTCCCAAGTGGAAGGCAGGCCATCAGCAGTTCATTACAAAAAGCAGGGCTCACAAGGGAAGATAGAGTTGCTATTCCGGAATGGAGTTCTCATTGTGTAATTAGTGCGGTAGGAAGAGTCTCAACTCCTATACCTATTAATGAAGTTATCAAGTATAATATTAATGTAAATGCTGTCTTGATTTATGAACAATGGGGCTGGCCTTTAGCTGCTGAAGTTAGAGATAGATTATGTGAATATTTTAATGGAAAGATATTTTTGCGGGATATGGTTGATTCTGCACATTATGAGATCAACGAAAATTTTGATGTTAACGATTTCAAAGCATATATCAGAATAATAAGTCTATCTAAAGTGCTTGGCTTAAAAAGTGGAGGGCTTGCTGTTTTTAATAGTGGTCTTCTTGCTTTTAATCCGAATGATGAGTCCATGAAATTATTAGATATTGTGGAAGAAAATGATCTAAATCATTCGGTCGATGATAATTTGGTCTGTAATATTATGAAAAGCGATATAGCAGCGATAAGTCGGGAACTTGAAAACTGGTTAGACCAGAATGACCTTTCGAATGCAATAGAGGTTGAACGAATTGCAAGACAAGAAAATTTAAAGAAGATTTTAAAAAGTCCACTTGCTGATAAATGGCCTATATGGATGAGGGGAGCTGTTGAAAACGGTGCCGGGCCAGGCATCGTCCCCTTATTGAGAGATTACTCCAATGATATCTTGAATAGGACCAAAAAATTCTTGATGGATTCGTACAAAATTGAGACATGCATTTATAATTTCAATTGGTCAGGAAATCCTTTTAATCCAGATTATAAAGGATGTTTAGCCTTCCCAGTGCATGGTATGGTAAGCAATATAGAAGACATTTTGGAAGATCTTAAATTGCAATTGAAATAAGTACTGATAGATTGATAATTTAAGAAACTGTTGAAGAGTGCAAAAGGTTTTAAGGGGTTGCTGTATTCAGGTGATTCTGAATTAGAATTGCGTAAGATGTTATCCTTAAAATCTTACATCAAGGCTTGTTTGGCTAAGAACTAAGCAAACAGTATGTATATATTATCTGCCTGTCAAAGGGAAATAAGACCAATAATCGGACGACGGCATAACAATGATTGGCCGTATTCTTCTTTAAACTGATTAATTTCGTCTGTGTATGAGAAGCGCCATTAGTGTTTACTACTAAATCTTAACCATACATTACGGGGGCAGTACATTATGAACATGTCATTAAGCAGTCACACAAAGATTCAACCGAGTGTATTGTTAGTTGGTGGCTTTTCCATGCCATTTGAAGATTTAGAAAAGTGTCTGTTACTGGAAAGTGATATGCATGTGCCGGGTTTTACATATCCATTAGGGCTTTTAACCATAGCTGCTGTTGCAAGAGAGCAGTATCCGGATATCAGTTATCAAATATTAAATATTAATAAAGAACTATGTTTTCATTATAAAAATCCTGATAAAACACCTTTAACAATAGAACAATTTATAGAAAGTGCTTTAACCGCATTGGTTAAGAATCCGCCTATGATTGTGGGTGTTTCACAATTGTTTTCAACGGGTCATACTTCATCATTGAAACTGGCCGAAGTGATAAAAAGGCTATGGCCTAAAACATTAACTGTTCTAGGCGGACATCACGTAACAAATTACGCCGAGAACATTATTAGATGTCCTGATGTGGACTATGTTATCAGAGGATCAGGTGAAATAAGTTTTACTCAATTATTAGGCAGTGTTTTATCAGGGAAAAGCCCCATTGGTATTCCGGGTGTAGTATCGTCAATAGAAAACAAACATTCCGTTTCAGAACCAATACATGATATTAACACGTTGCCAAGATTGGCTTATGACCTGTTGGACATGGAAGCGTATATGCTATACACAGGAAGAACTGTTCGTAAGGATGATACTCGCTCAGTTTCCATGCAATTTTCCCGTGGTTGTGTATTTAAATGTACATTTTGTACATCATTTACTGTACATTCCAGGACTATTAGGACCAGGGATCCAGCACTCGTTATTGACGAAATTAAAGAGTTAGTGGAAAAATATAAAATGAATACTATTGTAATCGAGGATGATTTGTTTGGAGTGGATAAGCAGAAATTTTATTTATTGGTGGAATTATTAAAATCTTCTGGCCTTAAATTAAGATTTAGTATTTCCAATTCACTTTCCATAGCAATTCTAAATGAGAAAATGATTGATTGTCTCATTGAAATGGGTATGGAAGTAGCCTATATTTCAATAGAATCCGGGTCCCCATACGTACAAAAACACATAATAAACAAAAATGTTAATATTAAAAAAGCACATAGGCTTGCTAAATATTTAAAAAAAGCTGATATTCTGCTGACAGGTTATTTTATTTACGGTTTTCCAGGTGAAACAATTGACATGATGAAGGAAACAGTGGAAGTAGCAAAGTCTCTTGAATTTGACTGGGCTGAAATGATTATAGCTGTCCCACTGGTAGGATCTACAATGCTTCAGCAGTTTTATGATAAAAAGATTTTGGATTCTAAAAAGATGGAAGATGTTATGAATAATGCAGATTTTAGGAAGCGATTATTTGATACACCCGAGATTTCTGCCGAGGACCTTGGGCAGTTTGTATATAATGCTAATGTTAATGTTAACTTTTTTAGTAATAGTAATATGAGACACGGACGTTTTACAAAAGCTATATTAACTTTTAGTGATATAATTTCCAGATACCCATTTCATATTGTGGGTTTGGCTTGTCGGGCTTATTGTTATAAACAAATAGGGAAAGAGAAATTGTGTAGTGATGACTTGCATTCAATAGAATTACAAAAAGAGCAGCACTCTGAGGCAATGCACCTTTATAGTATTTATGGAAAAGAAATTGATGACTTAATTATAAAAAGTAACATCGTGTCGCAAGTTTAATGAAAAAGTACAATAAATATATACTGTTTCCACTAGTGAGATGTAATTGTATAACAGTTTATATTATTTATCTGCTTTATT
>PBQF01000057.1 GCA_002724975.1 Parcubacteria group bacterium | reverse complement strand
TTTTCTATTGCTTCTCCAATTTTTTTAGGAGCTTCTTCGGTTCTATCGGTTCCTTTTTTTGTATCTTTCTTCAAACCAGTCTGTTCCATTTCTCTTTGCTTCTTTTTGGCCTTTTCTTCTTTCTTTTGGATTTCCTTTTCTACATCTATAACAACCCTGCCTCGGTATTTCCCGCAGTTCTCACAAACTCTGTGTTTTAGATGCATTTCTCCGCAGTCGGTACATTTTGCCAACCGTGGTTCTTCTAGGGCATGATGAGAACGCCTGTTCCCAGTATGCCCCTTTGTGTGTCTCATTCGTACTGACATAGAAAAAAAGTATACTGCACTATGTATTAGGTATCAAGCATTAAAATAAAGAAGGCCCGAAGTGCGCGAGATGCACACTTCGGGCCACGAAACGAACGAACGACGAACACGCTAGCTTTCAGTCTCCAGGTCCGTCGTGCTGACCAGAGCTTCGAAACGGCCCTCCCAATCCTCGACTGACCGAGTCGACTTCGCCAGCAACAGCTTGACCTTCCCGATGACCTCCCGAGCCTGCTTCTCGGTGAGATCACCGTCCTGAAACTGGTCGATAACCTTCCGACAAGCGTTGGCATTCTTCTGACCGAGACCGCGGTAGGTCTTGGTCAAGGTCGCCTTGATCTCTGCGACGGCATTCTGCCTCCGCCGCTTACGACCAGACACATGCGCCCTGAGCGTATCGAGTTTAACGCCGAACTTCTCGGCGGCCTTCGTTGGACTCATACCACCAGCCACGGCGCCACGGGCATGCTGCATCTTGGCTCGCGAAACGCGTGACTTCACTTCCTGACAGTACCGCCGGGTCAAGCCGGCGGGCAGACCAAGAATGTCGCCGATGTTCTTCATGGCCACATTCCGGTCCAAAAGCATGGCAACGGTGTGTTCGATGTCTTGCCGCTTTGGTGGAAGTGGGCCGCCAGCATTCTCCTTGAATGCCATAGAGATCATCTCGACCTCGTCAGAGACCTGAACGAGTTCACACCGGATGGTCTCCCTGTCGACCAGTAGGTGCGCCTCGATCCGATGCCGACCAGCCACCACAATGTTTCCCTTGGTAATCTGAATCGGGTCGAGGTTGACGCCATCCTCAAGAAGCTCGGCTAGGTGTAACACGTGATCCTGGTCCAGCTCCTTTCGGACGTAGCACTTGATCTTCAGATCTTCGATCTTCCTCGTGACAACCCTGCCCCTGCTTCGACTTCTGCTTCGGCTACTCATTGCTCTTTATTCCTTTACGCTAGTTGTTGATTACTGTCTGTTTACTGTCTGTCCGACGGTTTCAGAAACCGCGCCCTGTTTGCGCGCCAACCGGCACGCTTCTTCGTGACTCGTGAGAGAACGACAAAGGTCCCTTCCTCTGGCAGATCCTCTTCACTCCAAGTCGGAGTTTTTAGAGAAAAGGTGAAAACCAATTCTCCAGACCTAGCCACTGCGTAAGGACCATGTCTTCCTTCCACCACCACCTTTTCCACGATGGCTTCGTAGACATCATCCCTCTCAGCCATCAGTTGCCTCCATTGCTTTCGCTGGTAGTCATCAGTCTCGCGCTCAAAGCGCTCAACTTGGCAGAGAGATTGATAATCGTCCTGCCGTTTTCCGACTGCCGCAAGGCCACTAGCTCAGAAGGAGAAAGTCTACTGAATGGAGACTCCTCCGTTAAAGCGATAAGTAGAGCTTGCATGAGGTGAACTGTTACCACGCTCATCGCCACCTCGTATCCTGATTCTCGAGGCGCAGAAGCCTGACTTGTTGTTGGACGTGACCCCCTTCTTGCGGAAGCCCTGTCGGGTTGCACTGTCGGTTGGGTCTGCTCTCCATGCAGTGCTCGAAAGCTCGCTTTCCTCTCTTCAAGCTCCTTTCTCTTTTCTTTCCAGAAATCCCACATCTTACGATCTCTCGCAGGACTGGAACCTTGGTGGCCATGCAAGACTTGATAAAGAGTTGATGTCTCTTTATAGTCTAAAAGTTTAGTGGCCCTCTTGCTGGAAAGAATGCCGAACCCGATGAGCCCGGCAAAATTTCTTTGAGTCTCGCCCATTTTCCCCAGCTCGATGACACTGTACCCAATCGAGTCTAGGAAAAACATCAGCTTGATCAGTGGTTCCCCGACCGGAAGCTTCTCCGGCTTACTGAACCACCTTGCGACGGAGGCAACCCCAACTCCACAAAACTGAGCCATGGGTTTCTTCAGTACGGATGACCCTTTCGACCCCGGCACCATCTTTTGGGCGAGAGCGTCTCGGTAGTGTTCAAGGCATTCTATCAAATAGCCTCGGAACACCTCTTCTCTTTCTTTGGTCATTGCATATTTGTCCTTTCGTCCTTTCAAAGAACTGTTCATCCCAAAGCGACCGCCACTTTAAGTTTTTGTAGATTAGCATGGTAATAGTTTAATGTCAAGCTTTTATATAAGATTTACGATGGACCCTGCTCAAACCAAATTTCTTGATTTTTTTATAATGCTCTTTTGTCCCATATCCTTTGTGTTTCTCGAGACCGTATCTTGGATATTTTTTCGCTAAGAGCTTCATTCTTTTATCTCTCATTACCTTAGCCACAACTGAAGCAGCAGAAATTACTTTCACCTTATTATCCCCTCCTATAATCGTCTTTTGACTCTTAAATTTTGCTGGTGCTTTTAAGCTTCCGTCCAATAAAATTTTTGTACTTGATTTGACTCCATCCAAATTTTTTTCAATCCCTAATTGGACTGAAAAAACAATTCCTTTTTTATCTATAATTTTGTTGCTAACCATTTTGTAACAAAAATCCAGCTTCCCTTCTTTTTTTAACTGCTTAATTTTCTCAAACCACTCCTCTCTTTTCTTTTCTGAAAGTTTTTTTGAATCCTTAATTCCTTTTAAAAACTTCTCATTGCCTTTTCTCATAACAACCATTCCAACACAGACAGGACCGGCAATTGGCCCTCTGCCCGCTTCATCTATACCAGCTGTAAATCGAATAGCCATGTCTGATATAATAGCATCATCATGAGTCGAGATTTTGTCCATCTACATACACATAGTCATTATTCTCTGCTCAATGCTCTACCCAAAATAGACGATATTATAGAGGCCACCAAAAAGGCAGGAATGACAAGTATTGCCTTGACCGATGACGGAAATATGTATGGGGCAATTGAATTCTATAAAAAATGCAGAGCAGCGGAAATTAAACCAATTGTTGGAGTCGATTTTCATGTTGCTTTACGAAAAAGAACTGATAAGGATGCTGGAATTGATAATAGAAGATATAGACTAGTTCTTTTGGCCAAGAATGAAAAAGGTTACAAAAACTTAATAAAGCTTGTCACCAAGGGGCATTTGGAAGGATTTTATTACAAACCAAGAATTGACAGGGAGCTTTTGGAAAAATACTCCGAAGGATTGATTGCTATAAATCCCTCCTTTAGTGGTGAAGTGACTTTCAATTTAAAGACCCATGATTTTAAAAATGCTAAAAAGGTAATAGAGGAACACAAGAAAATATTTAAGGATGACTACTATTTGGAAATTTCATCTCATCCAGAAATCGACGGGCATCAGAATTTGCAAAAAGAAATAAAAAAGATAGCAGTAAATACAGACACCCCATTGGTCGCATGCCAAGAATTCTTCTACCTAGACCCTGAGGACAGGGATGCTAGAAACACTCTAGTCTCAATCCAGACACATGCTGATTTTGGAGATAATAATAGATTAACCAATAATAATGAGGACTTCTCTTTTGTAGACAAAGATACTATCGAAAAGCAGTTCGAAGATACACCGGAAGCCATAGAAAACACTTCTAAGATTGCTAAAAAATGCAATTTGGAACTTGAGCTTGGAAAATGGGTTTTTCCAAGCATAGACCTTCCTAAGGATTCCAATGCAAACAAAGAACTTCGAAAACTCGTTTATGATGGCATAAAAAAAAGAGAGCTTAAAAAAACACCAGAATTAAAGGAGCGTATTGAATACGAGTTGGAAATTATTAAAACAAAAGGGTATTCTCCATATTTTCTAGTGGTGGGAGATTTAATGAGTTTTGCCCATCAAAATAAAATTTTAACAAATATCAGAGGTTCTGTTGCTGGCTCTCTTGTTACCTATCTTGCTGGAATCACAGATATTAATCCTCTCGATTACAATATTCCTTTTGAAAGATTTCTGAATCCGGACAGACCGTCTCCACCAGATATTGATATGGATTTTGCCGACAACAGAAGAGACGAGGTCATACAATACGCCAAAGAGAAATATGGTGAAGAAAACGTAGCTCAAATTGGGACATTTGGGACAATGATGGCCAGAGGAGCAGTTAGGGACACAGCTAGAGCTATGGGATACGAATATAATATGGGAGACAAAATTGCAAAATTAATTCCTTTTGGCTCACAAGGGTTTCCAATGACAATTGATACCGCTTTGGAACAAGAGCCGGACTTGAGAAAAATGTACAAGAGCGAAGAAGATGTAAGAAAAATAATAGATATGGCCAAAAAAATAGAAGGGTGTGCCAGACATATTAGTGTTCATGCAGCAGGTGTTGTTATTTCTCCAAAACCTTTAGTGGAATATGTCCCTCTTCAAATCGATCCGAAAGGTAAAGGGGTTATCACTCAATATGACATGCATTCTGTTGAGGAAGCGGGGCTTCTGAAATTTGACTTCCTTGGAATAAAAAACTTGTCAATTTTGAGAGATACTATCAGACGTGTTAAGAAAATCAGGAATATTGACATGGATATAAATAATATTCCACTTGATGATAAAAAAACTTTTGAAATTTTATCTAAAGGAGAAACTATGGGACTTTTCCAATTGAGTGGCCAAGGCGTAACTAGATTTCTAAAAGAACTCAAGCCCACAACCATAGATGACATTAACGCCATGGTTGCCTTATACAGACCTGGACCGCTTCAATTTATTCCCCTTTTTATAAAAAGAAAACATAATCCAAAACTCATTACATATTTTGATCCGCTTCTTGAACCAATCCTTAAAAGAACTTACGGTGTTTTAGTCTATCAAGACGATCTTCTTATGATTGCTCATGAATTGGCGGGATACTCTTGGCTTGAAGTTGATAAATTTAGAAAAGCGGTTGGAAAGAAAATCCCTAAATTAATGGCTGAACAAAAAGATAAATTTATAGACGGTGTTATTAAAACATGTCAATGGAAAAGGTCTAAAGCAGAAGAATTATGGAACTGGATTGAGCCCTTTGCGGCTTATGGATTCAATAAAGCACATTCTGTCAGCTATGGACGAACTGCATACCAAACAGCATATATGAAAGCTAATCATCCTGTTGAATACATGGCGGCTGTCATGACGGCAGATTCGGGAGATGTTGAAAAAATAGCTGAGGCAATTAACGAGGCAAAGAGACTAAAAATCCCGGTCTTACCTCCCGATATAAATGAGAGTTTGGGATATTTCACGGTTGTAGATAAAGATGGAAAGCTTGCAGAAAAGGCTAAAGAGGTTGAAGCTATCAGATTTGGACTTTATTCAATAAAGAATTTCGGAGAAGGGATAGGAAAATCAATCAAAGATGAGGTTATGAATAATGGAAAGTTTAAATCGATTGAAGATTTTTTAAACAGAATCAAAAATAAAAATTTAAATAAAAAATCCTTAGAAGCATTAATCAAAAGTGGGGCTATGGATGAATTTGGTGAAAGAGGAAAACTTTTAGCCAATCTTGATAAACTTTTGATATATAGTAAGGAGAGCAATAGTGCTCCAGAAGGACAAGATTCTCTTTTTACTGGAGTGGAAGAAAAAGTATCACTACCTGAACTAAAGCTTGATGAGGCTCCACCAGCTACAAAAGAAGAGAGATTGGCGTGGGAAAGAGAACTTCTTGGACTTTATATTTCCGGACATCCTCTTGATAAATATAGAGAGAAACTTGAAAAAACTGAATACACTATTAATCGAACAAAAGAAGGATTTAAAGAAGGAATGATTACAGTTGTCTCTGGTATTGTCGATGATGTTAAAGAAATACTGACTAAGAGAGGGGGTAGAATGGCGTTTATAAAACTTTCTGACTTTAATGATTCAATTGAGATTGTGGCTTTCCCAGAAGTTTATAGAAAATATGCAGAATTTTTAAAAGGAGATAGTTGTATTTCAATTAAAGGCAGAGTTTCTGATAGAAATGGCGGAATAAGCATCATAACCGAAGCTGTTAAGGCTTTATAAGAAAAGGCCGCCCTTTAAAAGGACGGCATGAGGCGGGTGCAGAGCGGTGAGAGACCCCCAAAGAAGGCTAGAAAGAGGGTTGGAGGGACCCTGCACCCGACGACGATTACCCTCCGCCCTATTTATTATAGTAAATCATGGTTTTTGTAAAGTCAATTTTGACAATCGTAAATTTGGGAGTACTATCTAACCATGCTTCTTAGCACATTAAGTTCTTTTTTAGAGGACTTAGTGAAAAAGGGCAACAAAGAACTTCGCTTCGGCGGAGTTTTTTGTTTTAGCTATATTTTGTTAGAATTTAAAATATGAATGAAGACAACGAAGAGAAATTCAGACACTCTTTGGCACATCTTTTGGCTGCTGCCATTAAGGAGCTATATCCTGACGCCAAACCCTCAATTGGGCCCGCTGTTGAAAATGGTTTCTATTACGACTTTGATTTTGGTCAGGTAAAAATTTCGGATGAGGATTTGCCAAAAATTGAAAAGAAAATGAAAAAGCTCCTTCCCTCTTGGAAAGAATTTGAGCCAAGAGAATTGAATAAAAAAGAGGCCAAAGATTTTTATAAAAACAATCTCTATAAGCAGGAATTAATTGATGAAATTGATGGAAAGGGAGAGAAAATAACCATTTATAAATCAGGAAATTTTGAGGATTTGTGTAGAGGCGGACATGTTGAGAGTCCAACCAAAGATATTAACTCTGATGGATTCAAGTTAACTCACATTGCTGGAGCCTATTGGCGAGGAGATGAAAATAATAAGATGCTTACCAGAATTTACGGGGTTGCTTTCGAAACAAAAAAAGAACTTGATGAACACCTCAAAAGAATGGAAGAGGCTAAAGAAAGGGATCACAGAAAGCTTGGTAAAGAATTAGACCTTTTTACAATTTCAGATTTAGTTGGTTCCGGACTTCCTCTCTGGACTCCCAAGGGAACAACATTGCGACATTTGCTTGATGATTTTGTTTGGGAACTTCGAAAGGAAAGAGAGTATAAGAAAGTCGAAATCCCCCACCTTACAAAAAAAGATTTGTATATAAAAAGCGGGCATTGGGAAAAATTTGGAGATGATTTGTTTAGGATAAAAACGAGAGAAGGACACGAATTCGCCATTAAACCAATGAATTGTCCTCATCATACTCAAATTTTTGCTAGAAAATCTTGGAGTTATAGAGATATGCCACAGAGGTATGCTAACACAACAATGTGTTATCGAGATGAGCAGACAGGTGAACTTCATGGACTTTCTCGTACTCGAGCTTTTGCACAAGATGATGCCCATGTCTTCTGTAGGGAATCTCAGGTTAAGGAAGAAGCTCTAAAAATCTGGGATATTATAGAAGCTTTTTATAAAGCTTTTGGTTTTGAATTAAAACTACGACTTTCAACACATGACCCAGAAAACATGGATGGATTTCTAGGTGATGTAAAAACTTGGGATAGTGCTATTGAGAATCTAAAGTTGTGGCTAAAAGAAAGAAATGCTGATTACACCACTGATGTTGGAGCTGCTGCTTTTTATGGTCCTAAAATCGATTTTGATGCAAAGGACTCGTTAGGAAGAGAATGGCAAGTGGCTACCCTTCAGGTTGATAGAAATATGCCAGAGAATTTTGATTTAACATGTATTAATGAAAAGGGAAAGAAAGAAAGAGTAGTAATGCTTCATGCGGCAATCATGGGCTCTTTAGAAAGATTTCTAAGTGTTTATTTAGAACATTCTGCGGGCAACTTCCCTCTTTGGCTTTCACCAGAACAAATCAGAATTCTGCCTATTTCAGAAAGTCATAATAAGTATTCTTGGAAAGTTTGCGAGAATTTGAAAAAGAAAGGTTTTAGGGTTGAAGTTGATGAAAATAATGATACTTTGGGTAAAAAGATAAGTAGGGTTAAATCAGAAAAAGTTCCCTACTACATGGTAATCGGCGACAAGGAAGAGGAATCAGAAATATTGAAAATTGAAGGAAGAGATGGAAAAGCTAACGAACTTTCATTTAATCAACTTGTGGAAAAACTAGAAAGAGAAGTTGCTTCTAGATTATAAACGGGCCATTAGCTCATCTGGTAGAGCGCACCCATGGCATGGGTGAGGTGGCCGGTTCAAGTCCGGCATGGTCCACCAAATTAGATTTCGCTTAAAGAAATACGCCACAGAAAATTTAGATGAAATCTTTTTAAAAGAAAAATCTCGGACAAAAACATCCAAGACTTTCCTTTTAAACTATTCAATATCCTATTACCTAAGCTTGTCCGCGTCATCCTTTGAAAGAAACTTGAAGACATTTCCTTCACAATTGGCACACTTGCCTTTTGCGGAATATCGCTTGCTTCCGCCTTTGCCTTCCTTTTCCTCAACTTGAGGATTATTCATGGTCTGCATTGTGGGCTTATTATTTCCGTCCCTACACTTCATGCAGAGAGCTTTTACTTCAGCCATAACTATATTCTTATATAATTAAACTTTTAAATACCTTTCACAGCTGATAATACCATAAAAGATAAATCAAGCCAAGAGGGTGTTAATAGTTGCATTAAAGGTCATATGTTCTAAAATAATTCTGCTTGGGCCCGTAGCTTAGTTGGTAGAGCGCCTCATTTGCACTGAGGAGGTCGCAGGTTCGAATCCTGTCGGGTCCACAGCTTGACTTTTCTATAAAACTAATATATAATACTAATTAGATAAATTTAAACGAGTTTGCCGTCCTTTCACCCCTAACCCC
>PBQF01000056.1 GCA_002724975.1 Parcubacteria group bacterium | reverse complement strand
GAATTCTCAATGGATCTTTTTAAAGGGGAGCTTTATCCTACTCAGGAAGTGTTTAAATATCCAAAGGCTGGAGAAGATAATTCTGTGGTGAAAGTTTATTTCTATAATCTTAAAGAAGCAAAAAATACCTTTGTTTATACTGAGAAAGATTACGAATATCTCCCTAGAATTAAATGGACAAATAATCCTAATGAAATGGTTATTTTTGGAATGAATCGCCACCAAAATGAATTAGATTTTATTTTGGCAAATGCATCTGATGGCTCAAATAAAGTATTGTTTACTGAAAAAGATAAATACTACATTGATATTCATGATAACCTCACGTTTTTGCCAGAAAGGAATTTTATATGGACATCTGAAAAGGATGGGTTTAATCATATTTATTTAATAGATTTTGATGGGTCAGAAATTCAACTTACAAAAGGAGAATGGGAGGTAACAGACTTTCATGGGATAGACTCGGATAAAATGGAGTTATATTACACTTCTACAGAGGATGGTTCAATCAATCGTTCTTTATATGTGCAGAATCTAGAAAATGGTGAGAAAAGAAAACTCAGTACTAAGATTGGAGTAAATTCTACCTCTTTCAGTAAAGGACTAAAATATTACATGAATTCTATTTCAACAGCTAATACTTCACCTATATTTACTCTTCACAAAGCAGACGGGACTCAGTTAGAAGTGTTAGAAGACAATGTAGATTTCAATACTAAAATGGAAGGGTTTAATCTTTCTGAAAAGGAGTTCTTTACCATAAAAACAGAAGATGCAGAATTAAATGCTTGGATGATTAAGCCTCCAAGCTTTGAAAAGAAAAAAGAATATCCACTATATATGTTTTTGTATGGAGGTCCTGGTTCACAACAAGTAAAAAATTCTTTTGGTTGGGCAAAATATTATTGGTATCAAATGCTAGCACAACAAGGATATATTGTTGCTTGTGTAGATAACAGAGGCACTGGAGGTAAAGGTGCAGAGTTCAAAAAAATGACATATAAGGAATTAGGAAAATTTGAAACAATAGACCAAATAAATGCCGCAAAATATTTCGGTAATTTACCCTATATTGATGCTAACAGAATCGGGATACAAGGATGGAGTTACGGAGGTTATATGTCATCATTGGCAATCACAAAAGGAGCAGATGTTTTCTCTTTAGCTATTGCAGTTGCACCAGTTACTAATTGGAGGTATTATGATAATATTTATACTGAACGATTCATGCAAACCCCACAAGAAAATGCAAGTGGATATGATGAGAATTCTCCAATTAATCATGTAGACAAACTAAAAGGCCATTATTTATTGGTGCATGGAAGTGCAGATGATAATGTGCATGTGCAAAATACAATGGAAATGATTACCGCTCTGGTTAAAGCAAATAAACAGTTTGATTTATTTATCTATCCTGATAAAAATCATGGAATCTACGGAGGGAATACACGCTATCATTTATACAAAAAAATTACTGATTTTATTTTAGAGAATTTATAACAGAAAATTTTACTATTTTCGGCACTTATTTTTAATTAACAACACAAACAAATGGCACAAATTATTGGCTATGTACTTTTTACAATACTGATTTTATTTATTGCAAAAACTTATTTGGATAAGAAAGGGCATCCAAAAGCACTCTTTTATCTATTTTTTGCAGAGATGTGGGAGCGTTTTTCATTTTATGGGATGCGAGCATTGCTTACACTTTACTTAATAAAAGACTATTATTCACACCTAGAAAATAATGAGGAAGTGGCCTATGGCATCTATGCTGCTTATGGCGCTTTAGTCTATCTTACTCCATTAATAGGAGGTTACTTAGCTGATAAATACATAGGATATCGAAAATCTATTGTATTTGGAGGAATCCTTATGGCAATGGGACACTTCTTTATGGCTTTTCCTACGGACTTTTTCTTTTATGGAGCCCTAGGATTATTAATTATGGGTAATGGGTTCTTTAAACCCAACATTTCAACGTTAGTTGGTTCTCTTTATGAAGAAGCAGATGGTGCAATGAGAGATTCAGGATTTACCATCTTTTATATGGGAATTAACTTAGGAGCAATGATCGCTCCACTATTTTGCGGTTATTTAGGAGAAGTGTATGGTTGGCATTATGGATTTGGAGCAGCTGGAATTGGAATGGTTGCAGGTATAGTTGTGTTCTGGAAAGGAATTACTGCAAATGTTTTAGGAAACAAAGGCCTTCAGCCTGCGGAATATATAAACAAAAAAATTATTGGATTTTCTGTGTCTAATTTTATATATACACTTGGCTTTCTAGCAGTTCCTGTTTTTGCATATCTTATAATACTTGACACTCAATCAGAGATTTTGGGCTATGTACTACAAATTGTAGGAGGTATAGTGTTACTCTATGTAGGATATATGATTTATGATTTTAAAGTTGTACAAAAAGATCAGCAAAGTGGAGATCGTTTGACTGCAATCATGATACTTGCTGTATTTTGCACAATCTTTTGGGCTTGTTTTGAGCAAGCAGGAAGCTCTATTACAGTTTGGGCAGATAAATGTGTAAATTTAGTTGGAATGAATGCTTCTCAAACGAATGCAATAAATCCAGGATATATTGTGTTGTTAGCGATCCCTTTTAGCTGGATGTGGACAAAACTTGGATCGATTAAAAGAAATCCAAATACCCCAATGAAGTTTGCTTTAGGGATTTTTCAACTTGGATTGGGCTTTTTAATCTTTGCAGCAACTGCACATTTTATAGGTGAAAACGGTAAAGTACCTTTCTTGTTTGTTTTCTTAGGGTATTTCTTAATTACAACTGGAGAATTGTTTTTATCACCTATAGGTTTGTCCAAAGTTACAGAATTAGCACCAAAGAAAATAGTAGCATTTATGATGGGAGTTTGGTTTCTTTCTTCAACTTTTGCACACTACATATCAGGTATGATCGCAAAACTAACAACAGCAGGCAATGAAAATATTGAAAGCAACTGGCTTTCGGATTTATCGAATTGGTTTATGGGTAACCCTGACACATCTAATGAGGCTGTCGCTACATTATTACAATACAATAGTGTTTATGCTCAAATTGGTTTTGTCACAATATTTATTGCATTATTCGTTATTATTATCTCCCCATTTATTAAAAAGTTGATGCATGGCATACATTAAAACAATAAAATGAAGAATCTTATAGTAGTATTATTAGTTGCATTATCGTTAAATGGATTTACGCAACAGAAACCTTTAGAGTGGCACACAGATGTGAATCAAGCCATTAATATCTCAGTTAAATCTGGGAAACCACTTTTCTTTTTTTTTACAGGAAGTGATTGGTGTGGTTGGTGTAAGCGCTTACAAAAAGAAGTTTTCTTTAAACCTGAATTTATAACCTGGGCAAATAAAAATGTTGTTCTAGTAGAATTGGATTTTCCAAGAAGGACTCAGCTTTCTGCCGAATTACAAAAACAAAACAAACAATTCCAACAGATGTTTGGCGTAAGAGGTTACCCTACTATTTGGTTTGTAAATCCTGAAATTAGAGATACTAAAGTTAATTTTCAGAAGCTTGGTTCTCAAGGTTATGTAGCTGGCGGTCCAAAAGCTTGGATTGCAGGAGCTGATAAATGCATCAAGCCAAGAAAATGAAGAAACTAGTTTTTCTTAGTTTTCTTATTTTTAGTTTTTCTGCTTTCTCACAAGGTGAGGTGAAAACCAAGATTCAATGGTTAAAGTTTGAAAAAGCAGAAGAATTAGCTGCAGAATACGATAGCGATATGCTTATTTTTTTCTTTCGTAATAGTTGTTCAGATTGCAATAGAATGAAAGAAGAAACTCTCAAGAATCCTGAAATTATAAAATTGATTAATGAAAACTTTTTTCCTGTTATGCTAAATGGACGAACAAAAGATACCATTATATATAATGGGAAAGAGTATTTTAATCAGCAACCTATTAAGCAAGGATCAAATTTCAGACACGATTTGTATCATGAACTAGCAGAATCTATTAAAGGGCAATACTACTATCCTTATATTGTAATCATTGATGGAGAGCATAAAAAAGTAAAAAATATACCAGGGTTTAAGCCTGCAGTACTTTTAAAAAGAATTTTACTTCAACTTTTGAAATAAAAAAAGGAGTCAAAGCTCCTTTCTTTTTGGGTGGATGATGGGATTCGAACCCACGACCCCCGGAACCACAATCCGGTGCTCTAACCAACTGAGCTACAACCACCATTTTAGCGAGTGCAAATATAAATATTTGACAGATATACTACGCTTATTTATAAAGTAAAAATGCAGTATATTTGTTTCGAAATATGAGTAAGAAAAAACATACAGAAATTCTAAAAATAGATGGAATGACTTGTGCTAATTGTGCACTTGGAATTAGAAAACATTTAGAAAAAAATGGAGTGCAAGAGGTTGCTGTTAATTTCATAACTTCTGAAGCTTCTTTTGCTCAGGATTCAAAAAATACTTCAAATAAGATAATTCAACTGATAAACGAACTTGGGTATCAAGCACAAACTATAAGTCTTAATAAAAAAGAAAAAACCCTTTCTTCATTAGAGAAGAAATTCATTTTTACTTTATTTTTTACACTTCCTCTTTTTTCACATATGTTTTTACCAAAAGTTCTTTTTTTGCAAGATGCTTTAGTTCAATTTGTATTATGCTTACCTGTATTTATTGTTGGATTAATGTATTTTGGAAAAAGCGCTTTGAGTAGTTTAAGATCCAGATTACCCAATATGGATGTGCTTATAATGATGGGAAGTTCTGCAGCTTTTCTTTACAGTATCTACGGCTGGTTGCTTTTTTACGGAACGTCTCAAGTTCATAATTTCTTATTTTTCGAAACCACTGCAACCATCATTACATTAGTTCTTTTAGGGAATGTGTTGGAGCACAGATCGGTAAAGCAAACTACTACCGCAATTGCCGAATTATCAGCAATTCAAATAGGTGTTGCTAAAATAGAGATTAATGGAGAAATTTCAGAAATACCTTTTGATCAGATTAGAGTAAATGATATCCTTATTGTAAATGAAGGGGATAAAATTCCTGTTGATGGTATACTTGTCTGGGGGGAAGCTTTGATTGATGAATCTATGCTTACTGGAGAGAGTATCCCTGTAAATAAAGAGGTGAAAAGCAATGTAATTGGAGGTACTATTGTAACTTCCGGGAGTGTAAAAATAAAGGCAAATTCAGTGGGAAAAGATATGCTTCTTTCTCAGATTATTGAACTAGTTAAAAATGCAGAGGAGAACAAACCTAATATTCAAAGTATGGGTGATAAGGTTAGTGCAATTTTTGTTCCAATAGTATTTGGTATATCTGTACTCACTTTTTTTATTAGTCATGTTTATTTTGCAATCAGCATGCAAGATGCTCTATTAAGGGCAATTGCGGTTTTAGTTATTTCCTGCCCTTGTGCCATGGGATTAGCAACTCCAACTGCTGTAATGGTTGGTATAGGTAGAGCTGCAAAAAAAGGGATTTTACTAAAAGGAGTAGGAACACTTGAAAAATTAGCGAGTATAAAGAGAATAGTTTTTGATAAAACGGGTACACTTACTACAGGTGACTTTTCTGTTAAAAAGATTAATATTCTGGAAGGAGAGGAGCAATATGTTAAAAGTATCATTTTTAATTTAGAAAAACACTCTTCACATCCTATTGCAGTTTCTCTTGTAAAAAACCTAGAATCTGAAGTAGAAGTTTTTGAATTAGAAGATGTTAAGGAAGAAAAAGGGATAGGAATTTCAGCAAAACTAGGTAATGATATTTTTCAAATTGGCTCTTCAAGGTTATTGCCAAAAACAGAAGAACATGATTTATTTTTGCTTAAAAATAATAAATTAATTGCAACTATTGAAATTGAGGATGGGTTAAAATCAGATACTAAAAAAGTATTATTGCAAATAAAAGATCTTAATATAAATTCCGTTTTATTGAGTGGTGATAAAAGAAAGAAATGTGAAGATTTGAATGAAGAATTGCATTTCTCAAAAATTTATGCTGAACAGTTGCCACATCAAAAATTGGAAATAATAGAGGAGCTAGTTGCAAAGATCCCCACTGCAATGTTTGGAGATGGTATAAATGATGCTCCAGCACTTGCAAGGGCTACCATTGGTATTTCAATTGGTAACGCTACACAAGTTGCTATACAATCAGCTGATGTAATTTTACTTGATAAAACTCGGCTCCACCAATTACCAAAAGCATTGCATGTAGCTAGACATACTTTACTGACAATAAAGCAAAATTTATTTTGGGCTTTCGCCTATAATATAGTTGCAATTCCTATTGCGGCTCTTGGTTTTCTAAATCCCATGTGGGGAGCACTTTTTATGGCTTTCTCTGATGTTGTTGTAATTGGGAATTCCATTCGTCTCAAATACAAAAAAATATTTTAAAAGGTGAGAGATTTAATTGCAAGAGGACTCAAAGATTTGCTTTATCATAAAAAAGAAGTAGGCAATACAGCTATTTTATTTTCTTCCCAGATTTTAGTACTAATAGTTGGACTTGGAATTAAAACAATTCAAGTTAGAGCGCTTAATCCAGAAGATTACGGTCTACTTGCTCTTTTTGGAACAATTACTTCAGTAATCGTTTTGTTTTTTCATTATGCTTCTTTCTCCTCTTTAAAAGTTATTTTAGCTAATAATACAGAAAAACAAAAGGAAAAAGAATTTGTTGGTTTAGGAATCCTAATCGCAGGATTTCTTGGAATTTTATTTTCTGCTACACTTTTTTCTATTAGTTGTTTTGTGGATAATCTACTTCATGCAGAAATAGGGAATTTGCTTATGTTTTTAGCGCCATTTTGTTTTATCCTTCCATTTCAATTTTTTATTTCTGAGATTTCAATTGGGACTAACAAACTAAAACAATTAGCAATTTTTCATTTGTTTTCTCGACTTCTTTTTATTGCATCCCTTCTCGTTTTTTTCAAGGGAGATTTGCTAAATGTGAAATTGATTATTATTCTAAATTTGTTAGCTTGGCTTGTTTCCACTATTGTAATTTTAATCGGTTATAAACCATCTTTTAGTAAAATAACGAATAACTTTGAAAAAATAAAAGAGAAAAATAAATCATTTGGATTTTTCTATTATTTTGGTGCTATTATAAACCAATCTACCTATAAATTAGATGAGCTTTTCATCACCTATTTTATAAATATTACACAATTAGGATTCTACACCTTAG
>PBQF01000055.1 GCA_002724975.1 Parcubacteria group bacterium | reverse complement strand
TGAAATATTTAGGCTTTTAACCCCGAGCTCCTGTAGTTCAATGGATAGAATGCATCCTTGCGGAGGATGTGATGTAGGTTCGATTCCTACCAGGAGCACAAATTAAAACCCCGCCAGAGGCAGGATTACGAAATCTTTTTTATTGCCTTGGAGAGTCTGGATTTCTTCCTGGCAGCAGTATTTTTCTTTATGACCCCTCCCTTGGCTGCCTTGTCTATAGCTTTGTAGAGCCTTGGTAGAGCCTTCTTGGCTTCCTTTCCTTTTTTGTGTAACACAAGCTCTCTGATTTCTTTTTCAGCCGACCGCATTGTCCTTTTTCTACGTAGATTAAAAAGGTGCTTTCTGGCATCGCTTCTGAGACTTTTCTTTGCTGCTTTTATAATCGGCATACGCGAAGAATATTATAGAATATAGCTTAAAAAAGCAATATTCTTTGTCCTCTTCTCCTCTTGGGTTATCATTAGCTCATGATAGCCAAACTAAATGGGAAAGTTGTATATAAGGACAAAAATTCCGCCATCATAGATATGTCTGGAGTCGGATATAGGGCCTTTGTCTCAACTGATACCCTTTCGAAACTAAAGAATGGTTCCAATGCCAATTTATGGACTCATCTGGTTGTCAGAGAAAATATAATGGACCTTTACGGGTTTATTGATAAAGAAGAGAAAGATTTCTTTGAGCTTCTTATTGGAATATCTGGTATTGGCCCAAAAAGTGCTTTGGCAATTTTATCTTTGGCACCAGTCGCAGTTTTAAGAAAAGCAATTTCTTCGGAAGACGCATCTTATTTAACAAAAGTTTCTGGAATTGGCAGAAAGAGTGCTCAGAAAATAATCTTGGAGTTGAAAGATAAAACCGGAACAGCAACAGAGAAAGACGGGATTGGATTGAAAGAAGAAGCCGAAGCATTAGAGGCCCTTCACGCACTCGGTTATACATTAAATGATTCGAGAGAAGCACTTAAAAAAGTTGGAGATGATATTACCGGTACAAATGAGCGAATAAAGAAAGCACTAAAGATACTTGGAAATGCTTGAAAAAATTCTACGATCAATCGAGAAAATCACACCAAAAAAGTTGTACCAATTTGGACAGCCTTTTTATCATTACACTCTTTCTTTTTTAGCAGCAATTATTTACCGATTTCCATCGAAAAAAATTATTGTTGTGGCTGTTACAGGAACAAAGGGTAAGACTAGTACCATCGAAATATTAAATACTTTTTTGGAAGAAAAGGGCTATAAAACGGCTCTGGGTAGCACTTTAAGGTTTAAAATTGGATCTGAATCGAGAAGAAATATGTACAAAATGACAACTCCTGGCAGGTTTGCTATGCAGAGATTTTTAAGAAGAGCAGTTAATGAAAAATGTCAGTATGCAATTTTAGAAATCACATCGGAGGCAGTTATTCAATTTCGACATAAGTTTATAAGCTACGATGCCTTAATTTTTACAAATCTTTCTCCAGAACATATTGATCGTCACGGTTCTTATGAAAAATATGTCGAGGCAAAATTAAAAATTGGTAAAGCTTTAGAGAAATCATCCAAAAAAAGAAAAATTTTGGTTGTAAATAAAGATGAGAAGGAATCGGTAAAGTTTTTGAATCTAAACATCGCAGAAAAATACCAATTTGGTTTAACAGAACTGGAACCGTATGAAATAAAAAGGGAAGGATTAGAGTTTACATTTGATGGAGAGAAAATTATATCTTATCTTTCTGGAGAATTTAATCTATATAATATTTCCTGCGCAATTAATTTTGCCAGAACACAAAATGTTGGAATAGGAACAATTAAAAATGCCTTGGAAAAATTTAAAGGCATCAAAGGCAGAGTTGAGTTTGTTGAAGAGGGTCAAGATTTCAAAGTTGTCGTCGATTATGCTCACACGCCCGATTCACTCGAGAAACTCTATGATGTTTTTCAAACCTCAAAAAAGATTTGTGTTTTAGGAAATACCGGAGGAGGTAGAGACAAGTGGAAAAGAAAAGATATGGCAAAAATCGCTGAAAGACATTGCTCGCATATCATTCTGACTGATGAAGATCCTTATAACGAAGACCCCAAGAGAATAGTCGAAGACATGGCAGTTCATATAGAAAGGCCAATTTTTGAGGTCGTTATGGACAGACGAGAGGCTATCAGGGAGGCCTATAATCATGCCAAAACAGGCGATGTGGTCCTTATCACTGGAAAAGGCACAGATCCCTATATCATGGGCCCAAATGGCACAAAACAGCCCTGGAGCGATGCTGACGTGGCCAGAGAGGAGCTAAAAAAGAGAAAGTAATGCCAGAGCTTCCAGAGGTTCAAACAACGGTTAACGGTCTAAATAAGGTTCTAAAGGGTAAGAAAATTACTGCTATTTGGAGCGCTTATAACAGCCCACATTACAAAGGAAAAGAAAATATAAAGGACAAAAAATACTTTTTAAGGTTCAGGAAAAATACCTTAAACTCCCCCGTTCTAGGGACTGACAGAGTTGGAAAAAACATTCTAATCCATTTAAAAAATGGAGTGACTGTTTTAATTCATATGAAAATGACTGGACACCTTTTGTATGGAAAGTACGAAAAAAGAAAAGAAGAATGGGAAGCTTCCGAAAAGGGCCCGCTTCAAGATCCATTTAATAAACATATACGTTTAGTTTTCGAATTAAATAATGGAAAACATGTTGTGCTTTCAGATATGAGAAAGTTTGCGAAAGTGATGTATATAAAAACAAAAGATCTAGAAAGACACAGTGACTTGTTGTCCGTTGCACCTGACTCATTCAAATTAAGTCAGAACGAATTTGTTAAGAGATTAAGAAACAAAAAATCGGGAAAGATTAAAAGTATTTTAATGGATCAGGCACTTGTTTCAGGAATTGGAAATATTTACTCGGATGAAATTCTCTTTGAAACAAATATTCATCCAGAAACCGATATCGATGCAGTAGATAACAAAAAATTGGAAGAAATTTGGAGAGTTTCTAGAAAAATTTTAGAGAGAGGAATTAATTTAGGTGGGGACTCAATGTCAGACTATAGAAATATTAAAGGTGAAAAGGGTAAATTTCAAAACAAACATAAAGTTTACCGAAAGACCGGAGAAAGATGCCTAAAGAAAAATTGTCCTGGAAAAATTAAAAGAAAAGTTATTGGCGGCAGAAGCGCACATTTCTGCAACAGACATCAGAAATTAATAAAGACTAAAAAAAGAAAATAGAGTAAAATTCTTGGTATGAACGCTATGGATGATTTAAAATGGTTAATAATGGCCCTTTTGGCCCTTTTTTTAGTTTGGATTTTTGTTGGTTCGAAGGGAGGAGTAGGAGAACTGTTTGTAAACCCACCAGCGCCAGTTGGCCCAGGAGGAACATATGGGGGCTCAATAACTCAAGGAACAGGCCAAGACTCCTCGTTTTCTACCTCGTCAACCATTGGAGGCGGTCAAGATTTAAGAGATTTAAAGAAAACTCTGCAAAATATAAAAAATCTTGCTGGGAGTCCTTACAAAGACAAGATTACAATTTCTAGTAGTAGTGGCGCAAGGCAAACTTCTCCAGATAAAGAAAGGATTGAGATAAAGGTTAATAGAAATGTAGAAGGGGGAATTAATATTACTGGCTGGAGACTGGAGAGTGATATTAGTGGAGTCGGAGATAGTATAGGAAAAGGTTCTTATCTTCCGTATTCTGGACAAGTAAATAGCAAGGTTGAAATCTTTCTTCAAGCCACAGACAAGGCAATTATTACAACGGGCCGCTCACCTATTGGTAGTTCTTTCAGATTAAATAAATGTTCCGGCTATTTTGAGCAATTTCAAGATTTTAAACCGTCTATACCAAGGACTTGCCCAAAACCAATTGATGATTTACCCAATGTTGGGGTTGGCGCTGAGGCAGATAAATGTATTAGTTTTGTTGAGCGACTTTCGAGATGTGAACTTTATCTAGAATCAGTTCCTCTTGATATAGGAGGAACATGTCATCAATATGTAACGGCTGATGTTAATTATAATTACTGTGTCGAAGTTCATAAAAACGATCCCGATTTTTATAAAAGAGAATGGAGAATTTATCTAGAAAGAAATGATGAGCTTTGGAGAAAAAAGAGAGAGATAATAAAGCTTTTAGATCAGCAAGGTAGAGTTGTTGATGCCATTAGCTATTAAAAAGTATTATTCCAACAACGACAGAGACATTTAGAGACTCTTTTTCTCCCTTCATTTTAACTTCCACAATAGAATCAGTTTTCTTTAAAACACTTTTCGAGAGACCATTTACTTCATTTCCAAAAATAAAAGTTGTTTTTGATTTTATTTTTAGTTTTTTATAATCTTTTGATTTTTTATCTTGCTCCACAGCTACAACTCGGACTTTTTCTTTTTTAAGTTTATTTAAAACAATGTCTATATTCTTGCTATATTCCCAAGGTATTATTTTTTCTGCACCCAAAGCAACCTTCGAAATATCCTTTCTATATCTACCAAATCTGTCCTTTGGTGTTGGGGTATAGCCAGTTAAATATACTTTTGAGACACCGGCACCGTCGGCGGTTCTAAAAACAGAGCCAACGTTATATGCGCTTCTGATGTTATGTAATATTATAAAAGTTTCCATTTTGTTTGAGAGCTTATCAGGAAATGTTAGAATAACAAAGTAATGTTAAATCCTTTTCCAGAATTGTTGGCTTATGGACTATTCGCACCCCTAATACTAAGGGCTGTGCTTGGATTTATCTTTATTAATTTAGGATACCTTAAATTTGGAAAGGAAAGGCGGTCGTGGATAAATTTTTTTAGTATTACTTTACTCAAGCCAGCCAATTTTTGGGTAAGTTTTTTGGGTCTAATTCAAATTGTCGGCGGTTTGATGCTTATTGCAGGATTCTATACTCAAATTGCAGCACTGATTTTTTCCGTCACAACTTTGATTGAACTTTATGTCGAAGTTAGAGAACCGATTTTGTTAAGCAGAAATTTTGTTTTTTACCTGCTTCTTTTCGCAATTTCTCTTTCACTTCTTCTGAGCGGGGCAGGATTTCTTGCAATAGATTTGCCTCTTTAGACTAGACATTGCACCTGAATTCCATTATATTTCCCCTATAAAACCGCCACTGGCGGTTTTAAAAATACCGCCCATAGCTCAGCCTGGTAGAGCAGCTCCCTTTTAAGGAGATGGTCGTAGGTTCGAATCCTACTGGGCGGACATTAAATAAAAATAGTGTCTACTTGCTGTTTTTATGTCTTTGTCTGGGGCGAAGACATGTTTTTGTAAAGCAAAAACAGTCGAGCTGGGGTCACAAGTACTCAGTAAAATCGGAGCGAAGCAAATAATCGTGCTTAGTAACTTGTGACGACATAATAATTATGAATATCTACCAAACCCTTGATTCCTTGGGAATTAAACACAAGGTCTATGAACACCGACCGGTTTTTACAGTTGAGGAATCTTTAAAATTTAAAGACGAGATCCCCGGAGAGAGAAATAAAAATCTTTTTGCTAAAGGCGAGAGGACTGGAAAATATTATTTAATATCTATTAGAGGTGATAAAAAACTCGACAACAAGTCTTTCAAAAAGGAATTCAGTGAAAGGGTTAGGTTTTGTAACTCTGAAGATTTAATGAAGTATTTAGGACTGAAACCTGGCTCGGTCAGCCCGTTTGGCTTAATAAACGATAAGGAAAAAGAAGTTGTCGTAATTGTAGATACAGATTTGTTAAAAAACGAAAAAATTCATTTTCACCCAGACAGAAACTCGGCCACAATGGAAATATCATCGGAAGACTTTAAAAAATACTTGGAGCGAATTGGAAATAAAATAATCTATAAAAAACTTTAAAAAGACAGAATAAATTTCTCCAAAGAAATATTAAAATCTTCCATGCCTCTTCGAGATTCGTGTGGAATTCTAATTAATTCTTCTGAAAGTTTTACCAACTCTTTCTTTTTATATTTAGATGCAAATCCCAAAGATTTTCTTAAAACAAATGGGTTTAACCCCAAACTTCCAGTCTCTTTTTCATCCTTAACCATTAAAAGATTCTTAATCTGCCAAACTAAAATCCCATGCACTTCTTCCGGCTGAATCCCTTCCGATAAAGCTTTTTGGTATAAAACCCAGGTTCCTTTTCTGTCTCTTCTGCCAAGTGCGTCGGTTATACCAAAGATATTAAACTTGTTGTCCTTTTTTTCACTTTTTAAAGGAAATTCTTGGATTTTTTCCGCCCATTTTTTAAATCGAGAAAGGATAGCTTTATTTATTTTTTCTTCAATAAAAAGAAAAATGTTTTCTGATTTTGAAATCAATTTAAGCTTTTCTAAAACAACTTCTCCCGCTTCCTTATTTTCAAAAACCTTATCTACTATGACTATATACCTACCAGCAAAAAGTGTCTGGCCTGAAATCATTTCCTCTAGTAATTCTTTTGAGAAGCTCTCATTATCAATTAAAAACTTAGAGACATCTGGCTCCTTTTTAAAAAGGGAACCAACTAAAGAATGAAGCTTTTTCCTTGATTCTTTGAAATTTTCACCATGGAGCAAATAAATCATAATTTTATCTCCTTCATCTCTCCCCAATTATCGCCAACAGAAACATCGGCCACCATAGTAAGACCTTTTGCGTCTTTTGGTTTAATAACATTTTCCATTTCCATTTTTATAAGTGGCGTAAGTTCATCAATTAAATCTTTCTTCATTTCATAAATGAGTTCGTCATGAACCTGAAGAATTAGGTGTGCGTCCTTACTTCCTAACATTTTATCAATATTAACCATAGCTATCCTAATAACATCGGCACTAGTCCCCTGAACTGGAGCGTTGACAGCCATTCTTTCGGCTTGGGCGCGAAGAAATGGTAATTTTGATTTAAGCCCAGGGAAGTATCGTCTTCGGCCAAAAAAAGTTTCTGTATATCCATTTTTAGTTGCCTCCTTTTTAGTTTTTTCTAAATATTCAGTAATACCCGTAAATTTTTCGAAGTAATCATTATAAAATTCTTGGGCTGTTTTTCTGTCTGTCCCCAAAGCAACCCTTAAAGCATTAACGCCCATGCCGTAAAGAATACCAAAGTTTATGGTCTTGGCGTGAGTTCTCATTCTTTTTGTCACATCTTCGGGTTTAACACCAAAAACCTCCGAAGCGACGGCATTATGAATGTCTCTACCTTCTTTAAAAACATCAATTAATTTTTTGTCATTTGAAAGAAAAGCGGCAATTCGAAGCTCAATTTGGGAATAGTCAAAAGAAACAAGCTTATACCCCTTCTCTGTGATAAAAGCGTTTCTGATTCTTCTTCCTAGCTCACTTTTTATAGGGATATTTTGAAGATTTGGGTTCTGTGAAGACATCCTGCCCGTTGTAGTTCCAGCTTGGTTAAAATCAGCGTGTAACCTGTTATCTTCTTCTACCATTTCGGGGATATTGTCAATATAAGTTGAAAGTAATTTTTGAAGTTCTCTATACCCTAAAATCTCGTCAATAATAGGGTGTCCCCCTTTAAGCTTAATGAGTTCTGATTCTCTTGTGGACTTGGCGCCAGTTGAGGTTTTCTTCATATTCTTGCCAGCCAGATTTAATTTGTCATAAAGGACCTCACCAAGCTGTTTGGGGGAATTTATATTAAACTCAACTCCCGCATGCTTATAGATTTTACTCTGAATCTTAACCAATTCCTTGTGGTATTCATCCGAAAGCTTCTTTAAATAATCCGTATTGATTTTAACTCCTCTCTCTTTTATTTTTTCAATTACTCTTATTAAAGGTTCTTCAACTTTTGTGAAAAGGCTTTTAAATCCCTGTTTTTGAAGTTCGTCAAAAATATATTTTTTAGCTTTTAGAAATGAATTGGTTTTAGCAAATTGGAGTATCTCGTCAAGTCCTGGATTTGTAATATCAGAATTCAAAAGCCATAAAGCTATAGCAGTTTTTTTAATTTCATCCGGTGAATTATTTTCCTCTCTAACTTTTATTTCTTCTTTTATATCAAAAAGTTTTTTAACCCTGTCAGACAAAGTTCTAAAACTTAATTCAGAAAAGAGATTGAGAATATTTTTTGTTTCAACGGATTCTTTCCAAGATAGCTTTGGTATTAAAAAATCTATTGGAACATCCCTTCTAATTTCTCCAAGTTCTCTTGAAAACAAGGCTTCCTCCCTGCCCTCCTTCAAAAGATTAATAATCCTCGATTTGATTCCAGCTTTTTCAAATTTGGTCTCGTCTTTTTTCAAAGACTTGTAAATTGATTCAATGTCGCCAAACTTAGTAATTATTTCTGTAGCTGTTTTCTCTCCAATCCCCTTTATGCCCGGAATATTATCCGACGGATCCCCTCTTAATCCTTTAAAATCTGGAAGAAGCTCTGGACCAAAACCAAATCTTTTCTTAACAGCCTCTTCGTTGTAAATAACAGTATCCTTAAGACCCTTTCTTAATGTATAAACCTTAACCCTGTCACCATCAACAAGTTGAAGGGTGTCCATATCCCCCGAGGCGATAACAATTTCAAGATCTTTATTATTTTTCGTTTCCTCAACTATAGTTCCCAAAATGTCATCCGCTTCAAATCCTTCTTTGTCATACATTGGGATACTGAAAGCATTGAAAATATCACGAGAGCGCTTTATTTGTGCAATCAACTCATCGTCTGCCTCTTTTCTACCAGCCTTATAATCCTCATATGCCTCGTGCCTATATGTCGGTTTTGGTAAATCATAGGCGGCAATAATATAATCGGGCTTAAGGTCGTTAATAATTTTCAAAAGCATTAAAGAAAGGCCATAGAGAGCGCCGGTTGGCTCATCTCCCGAAGTAAAATCGGGTAGGGCGTGATAAGCCCTGTGAAGAATAGCGTGCGAATCAAGGAGAATTAGTTTTTTGGGTGAGTTTTTACTCATAACTTATTTCTCTAATTTTATCATCAATAAATTCAAAATTTATATATTTTGTGTTTTCTGGTAAAATATCACTGACGTTTTCCGGCCATTCTATAAAAATAAGATTGTTGGGGTCAGAAGAAATTTCTTCCCAACCAAGCGTTTTTAGTTCTTCCCCTTTTTCCAAACGATAAGCATCAATATGAATTAGGTGGTTAAAATTTTTATTTTCTAATTTATAAATTTTTTCAATAACAAAAGTTGGACTAGTTAGAGTTTGTTTTAACCCCAGGTGTTCGGCAATTGCTTTAACAAAAGTTGTCTTACCAGAACCAAGGTCTCCTCTTAAGCCAAAAATAATTGCTTTGTCTGATTTTTTGATAGTATTTAAAATCTCTCCTGCCAGCTTGTTTGTCTCCTCAACTGATTTTGAAATAGCCCTCATTTCCTTATTTTACCACTTAAATTAAAAGGGGCCGTAGTGCAACAAACACACTACGGCCCCGTACCCCATTCAGCGGACCCGCCTAAGGCGAACCCGCACCTGCCGAGATCGAGTCTCGGCAGAATACCGGTTTGAGTACACCGAGACCTCTCTGGTGTAGGTCCCAATGGTCCCATCGGGATACGTTCCGATGGCGGTAATCACCAGCTCTGAGCGAACATTTCGCCCAGAGAGTCTGCTCGTCTCCACCACGTGAGTGTAGGTTCCCCCCGGCCGAATAGCAGCATACTGTGTCCCGTTGACCAGCAGATCGATTGCGATCGTGTTTTCGTTGATCACAACAATGAAATGCTGATCAATCAACGAGCGGACCAAAATGGTCCGCAGCCCTCCGTAGGCCGGCCCGTGACGAGCCGCCCCACAACCACAACCGGCCACCAGGAGAAGTCCTACAAAAAAGAGGACCACCCTTTTTCTGGTTTTCTCCATTGCGTCCTCCTCCTTTCTGTCTCAATTATATCACAATAAATTCCTGTTTGTCAATAGGACTCTCCCCCCTGTCTAAATTGTTAGGATACCTTAAAAAAGTTATTATTTCTATATAATGGCTTTATTTGCCGACAAAAAGACAGAGAGAAAAATTAAGCTCCTGCGCGAGAGAGAAAAAGAGGACTTGGCTAAACTTCTCTCAAAGAAATATGGGGTTGAATATGGAGACCTTTCACGGGTTTCAATTGACACTGATGCCTTAAAACTAATACCAGAGGGTGTCGCCAAGGAAAACAAAGTTGCTGTCTTTTCAAAGTTAGAAAAAAATGTAAATGTTGCCGCTCATTCCCCTAAAGATGATGGCGTAACTAATGTTTTAGAAGAATTAAAGAAAAAGGGGTTTGCTCCTAAACTCTTTATGGTTTCTAATAAAAGTTTGGAAAAGGCTTGGACAATGTATAAGGATATATCCTTCTCGGAAAAAACCAAGGCAGGGGTCTTAGAAATTTCAAGCGAGCAAATTGAAAACTTGGTTAAAAAAATAAAAACTCTTGATGAAGTAATAAAGATAATCAAAGAGACCTTGGTTATGAAAAAGGGTCACAAAACTTCAAGAATTATAGAGACGGTTCTCGCGGGAGCTTTGGCAATGGAGACTTCCGATGTTCATATTGAGCCAGAGGAATCAAATGCTAGACTTCGGTTCAGATTAAACGGAATGTTAACTGAAATTTTATATTTCGACACAAAAACATACAACCTTTTGCTTTCAAGAATCAAGATCTTAGCTGGACTGAAACTTAATGTTAAAAAGGAAGCACAAGACGGAAGATTTAGTATAAATCTTGGAGAAACAGATGTAGAAATTAGGGCGTCATCAATGCCTGGTGCTTACGGCGAAGCAATAGTTCTTAGAATCTTAAATCCAGAGACTATAAAAGTCTCTATGGAAGCCCTTGGGATGGATGAAGATTTATTAAAAGCTATCATGGGAGAGCTCCAGAAACCAAATGGGATAATTTTGAATACTGGTCCAACTGGCTCTGGTAAAACAACTACTCTTTATGCTTTTCTAAGCAAGATTCATCAGCCAGAAATAAAAATCATAACCATTGAAGACCCGATTGAATATCATTTACCTGGTGTTGTTCAGACGCAAGTAGACAGAAAGAAGAAATATACCTTCTCAACGGGATTACGTTCGTCTTTAAGACAAGATCCAGATATTATAATGGTTGGTGAAATTAGAGATAATGAAACGGCAAAAATTGCTATTCATGCGGCGCTAACTGGACATCTTGTTCTCTCAACTCTCCACACAAACTCTGCGGCCGGAACATTTCCAAGGTTAATCGACTTAGGTGTAGATGAAAAAGTTATAGGGCCAGCTGTAAATGTTTCTATGGCCCAAAGGCTTGTTAGAAAACTTGGAGAAAAAAGAAAAGAAATACCAATTAAAGGCAAGGACAAAGAAGACATTGAAAGAATTCTGGCCGGGGTCGTAGACAAAAGTAAGATTCCACAAACAAATCATCTTTGGGTGCCTGATGTACCAGAGAATAGTAGTGATACCGGTTATAGTGGAAGAACCGGTATATTTGAAGCAATACTTATTGATGACGAAATGGAACAATTAATAAGTAAAAAACCCAGAGAGACAGAAGTAGAAGAATTAGCAAAAAAACAAGGAATTCTTACCATGAAAGAAGATGCTGTCATAAAAGCTCTAAAAGGCATCACCTCTCTTGAAGAAGTAAGACGGGTTATAGAACTTTAAAAGACATCAGGTTAGAGTATTTGTAAATGTTTTTTTTATAAAAAATATTCTATATTGGTGTAGTTAAACAAAATCGAGGACATAAATCTCTAAGCAAGGCTTCGGAGGATCCAAAGTTGAACGTGAGTAATAAGGATAGTCCGAGTAATATCTTAAAAAGACATTACAAGAGACGTCCTGATGCAAACACCCAAATGCTTAGAGATTTATGTCCTCGATTCAAAAATCTGTTACTTCAGAATCCTAACATATATATTGATTTATGTCAAACAACAAAGCCAAGGAGGAAGAAAATGAGGATTTGGGAGTTAAGTCCTTAGACAAAACTTTAAGACCCAATAAGTGGTCAGAATATATAGGTCAGGATGGAATAAAGAAAAATGTTGCCATCCTTATTAAAGCGGCCAAAGAAAGAAGTCAGCCGCCTGAACATCTCCTTTTTTATGGTCCACCAGGATTAGGAAAGACGACCTTGGCTATTCTAGTAGCGAAAGAGGTTGGGGTTGGAATAAAAATAACTTCAGGGCCTGCTATAGAGAAAGTTGGTGATTTGGCGTCAATTCTAACCAATTTGTCCTCAGGAGATATTCTTTTTATAGACGAGATTCATCGGCTTAATAAAACAATAGAAGAGATTCTCTATCCCGCTATGGAGTCCGGCGTTTTGGATATCATTATCGGTAAAGGGCCCTCGGCCAGAACCATACAGCTGGAATTACCGCCATTTACAATGGTCGCCGCCACAACACGGGTCGCTTCCCTCTCCTCACCACTTAGGTCTAGGTTTTCTGGGGGAGTTCATCGGTTAGAGTTCTACAACCAAGAAGAGATAGAGAAGATTTTGAAAAGATCGGCGAAAATTTTGGGAGTAAAAATAGACAAAGATGCCTTAGAAGAAATATCTAAAAGAAGCAGGTTTACACCAAGAACGGCTAATTACTTTTTAAAAAGATGTAGAGATTTTGCTCAGATAAATAAGAAAAATTTAAACAAGAGTGTTGTAAAAGAGGCTCTTAATCTTTTAGAAATAGACGAACACGGACTTTCTGCTTATGACAGAAGGGTTTTAAAAATATTAATTAACAAGTTCAATGGGGGACCAGTTGGTTTAAACACCTTGGCAGCCGCTGTTTCGGAAGAGAAACAAACAATAGAAGAAGTTCATGAGCCATATTTGATCCAAATGGGATTTTTAGAAAGAACACCCAGGGGAAGAGTGGCGACAAAAAAAGCTTACGAACTCTTGGGGTTAAAATTCAACGAAGACAAGCAGAAAAAATTACTAAAGTAATATGTCGGGACACAACAAATGGTCAAAAATCAAGCACAAGAAGGCTGCAGGAGATGCCCGAAAAAGCAAGGTTTTTAGTAAATTGGTACAACTCATTCAAGTTGAATCAAAAAAAGCCGGCGGTGATATTAACTCCACAGGATTGAAGCTGGCTATAGAGAAAGCAAAAAAAGAAAATATGCCTAAGGAGAATATTGAAAGAGCTGTGAAAAAGGGGACTAGCGGAGGAAGTGTTAACTTGGAAAATGTAACTTATGAAAGCTACGGGCCTGGGGGAGTAGCTGTAATCATAGAGACTTTAACTGACAACAAAAATAGAACTGGTGCTGAGGTAAAAAATATTCTTACTAAAAATAATCTAGTTTTATCTACTCCAGGGTCAGCTCTTTGGGCATACGAGAGAAGAGACGGCAGATGGGATCCAAAAATCTTTGTTGATGTGAACGAAGAAGATAAAGAAAAAATTAAAAAGTTGACGGAGGCCTTGGAAGACCAAGATGATGTACAAGATATCTATACAAATACAAAATGAAGGTTCTTGGTATAGACCCTGGTTACGAAAGAGTTGGAATCTCTGTTTTGGGAAAAGAAGATAACCAAAAAGAAATATTGTTCTATTCTACTTGTTTTAAAACACCAAAAGAACTGGATTTTACAGAAAGGTTGGAATTGATATCAAAAAAAATCGAAGAAGTTATAAAAAAATTTAAGCCAGAGGCTTTGTCAATAGAAAATTTGTTTTTTAATAAAAACCAAAAAACGGTGATGCGGGTTTCTGAAGTCAGAGGAGCTATAATAAGTATAGCTCTATCAAAAAAACTTAAAGTTCGAGAATTTACTCCCCTTCAAATTAAAATTGCCGTAACTGGATATGGTAGGTCAGATAAAAAACAGGTGATTTCTATGGTCAAAAATCTTATGGAAATTAAAAAAAATATCAAAACTGATGATGAGTATGATGCAATTGCGGTTGGGCTTACTTTTTTGGCAAGTGAAAAAATGCTTGGTCATATAGATTAAATTTTTGCCTAAAAAGCTCTAATTTGTATAATTAGCTGACAGTATGGCTAGAAATAAGGCAAAAAGAGGGATTTTAAGAAGACTTTTTCTTTTCGGGATAGCGACAAGTTTTCTTTTAGCAGGAACAGGTCTGGTTTGGATTTCAACTTTTAAGGTCCCCGATCTCCAGACTTTTGAGGAAAGGAAGGTTAGACAATCTACAAAAATCTACGACAGGACCGGAGAGATACTCCTTTATGACCTTAACGACGACATAAAAAGAAGTGTAATTCCTTATGAAGAGATATCAAGAAATGTTAAAAATGCTACGGTTGCTATAGAAGATACGGAATTCTATCAACACAACGGAATCAGGCCTATGGCCTTCCTAAGGGCGGTGATAGCTAATTTAAAGAATTTAGAGTTCAGCCAAGGGGGTTCAACAATTACTCAACAAGTTGTAAAAAATTCAATTCTAACTTCGGAAAAAAAGATTTCTAGAAAACTTAAAGAGTGGGTTTTGGCAGTAAAGTTGGAAGAGCAAATGACAAAAGATGAAATTTTAGGACTTTATTTAAACGAAGTTCCTTATGGAGGAAGTGTTTATGGTATAGAAGAGGCAAGTCAAACATTTTTTGACAAAAGATCCAACGACTTAACTTTATCCGAAGCCGCTTATTTGGCTGCCCTGCCCCAGGCACCAACGTTTTATTCTCCTTATGGCAACAATAAAAATAAGCTAGACGAAAGAAAAAATCTAGTCCTTTCTCGAATGTTAGAAGAGAACTTTATAACTCAAGATGAGTACAGGGAAGCGCTTAATGAAGAAATAACTTTTCAGCCAAGGGCAGACTTTGGAATAAAAGCTCCTCATTTTGTCTTTTATGTAATAGAACAACTTGAAAGCAAATATGGTAAAAGGGCTTTGGAAGAAGGTGGTTTTAAGGTTGTAACAAGTTTGGATTACGAATTACAAGAAAAGGCTGAAGAAATTGTAAATAGATTTGCTTTAGAAAACACTGAAAAATTTAATGCAGAGAACGCTGGACTTGTTGCGGTAAATCCAAAAACTGGAGAAATCCTGGTGATGGTTGGTTCAAGAAATTATTTTGATGATGAAATAGATGGAAACTTTAATATCACCATTGCTCACCGTCAGCCAGGATCAGCTTTTAAGCCATTTGTTTATGCCACGGCCTTTGAGAAAGGATATACCCCAGAAACAGTCGTTTTTGACCTTGAAACTCAATTTTCAACCTTCTGCGACCCCGAAGGAGTCCCTTTGGGGGATGCCACGACAGAAGATTGTTATACTCCGGGAAATTATGATGATGTTTTCCGCGGCCCGGTCAGTTTGAGGATTGCTTTAGCTCAATCAATAAACATCCCGGCTATAAAAACCCTTTATTTGTCTGGACTTAAAGATTCTCTTAGAACGGCAAAAGACATGGGGATCAAAAGTTTAACTAACATAGATCAGTATGGCTTAACTTTGGTTTTGGGTGGTGGAGAGGTTTCTCTTTTGGACATAACAAGTGCGTATTCTGCTTTTGCAAATGAGGGGGTTAGAAATCCCGCGACCGCAATCCTCCGTATCAAAGACGCAAACGGAAACACTTTGGAGGAATTCCAGTCGAGCGGGGTAACTGTTATACCACAAGATATTGCCTTAACCATATCGGATATCTTGTCAGACAACGACGCAAGGGCGCCCGCCTTTGGACAAAATTCATATCTATACTTTCCTGGAAGGGATGTTGCGGCTAAGACAGGTACAACAAACGACTATAGGGACGCTTGGATAATAGGGTACACACCTCAAATATCAGTGGGGGCTTGGGCAGGAAATAATGATAATAGCCCTATGGAAAAGAGGGTGGCTGGGTTTATTATTGCACCTCTTTGGAATGCTTTTATGAGCGAGGTTTTAAACAATTTGGATAATGAACCTTTTCGAGGAGTTAGGGTTAAAGAGGATAATATGGATAGCCCCCCTGTTTTAAGAGGAATTTGGCGGGGTGGAGAGAACTTTGTTGTAGACAAAATCTCTGGGAAACTTGCAACAGAGCACACACCAGAAGAACTTAAAGAGGAAAGAGTTGTTTCGAGTGTTCACAACATTCTTTATTGGGTAGATAAAAATAATCCAACAAAAAAGACGGATGACCCGGAGAACAGCCCACAGTTTAATTTATGGGAGGTTCCAGTTAGGGAATGGGTTGTGAAAAATAATATTGTAGAGAACACAGTAATACCCGAAGAGTTGGATGACATTCACCTTCCTGAACTATTTCCTAAAATCAACATCGTCGGTTTGGGCAATTCGCCCACTAGTGTTAAAGAGAAGATAACAATCCAAATTCAACAAACCAGAGGATCCTCTTTATCAAAAGTTGATTTATTTGTAAACAATAATCTGATTACAACATTAAGAAAATTCCCCTTCACCTTCTCTTTTATACCAGCGGATATTGGTATTGTGGCTGGAGAAACAACAATTAAAGCTGTTGGGTACGACAATGTTTTAAATAAAGGAACTAGTTTAAAAAACATTTCCTTATATTAATTACTTGGCGTCTTCAATAATATTTTTACCAAGTAGACTATCTAGGGTGTTAATTAAATCCACCTTTTTTAAAAAAATAACCGTCTTTTTAAGACCGTTATTTATTCATTGGCATAACAACATAGATAAAACTACCGTCTGAAACACCTTTTATAACCATTGGTCTGCCGGGCCCCGTTAGAGAGAAGGAGACGCTGTCGGATGATATTGGCTGAAAGGCGTCTATTATATATCTATAATTAAACCCTATTTCTATATCATCGCCGTTTAAAGAGGCCTCAACCCGACTTATATTTTCTCCTTTTTCGTTTTGTGATTTGATAGTAAGGGTTTTTTTTGATGGAAAAACTGAAAATATAATCTGGTTAAATTTATCCGAGAGAACATTTGATTGTTTTAGTGAATTAATAACATCTTCTTTAAGAGAAATAATTTCAGTATTAAACTCTTTAGGAATAATTTGTTTATAGTCCGGGAATGCCCCATTAATTATTCTTGAAGTTAAAAATTGTTTTTTGTATATGAAAGATATTTGGTTTTCCTCAAAAATAATTTCAACGTCCCCCGTTGTGTCTTCAAGGTTTCTTATTATTTCAACAACGTTTTTAACTGGAATTAAAATTGGTTCAAAATTTACTATATTATTGAATAGAATTTTCTTTTCAGACAACCGAAAAGAATCTGTGGCTACAAAAATAACCTGTTCTCCGTTGGGGTAGATATAAACACTTGATAACTCTGGTTTTATGGTTGAGTTTGAGGCACTAGACCAAACCGATTTTAAGCCGTTTGTAAACAAGTTTGCTTTAATTTTTATAGATTTACCCTTTTTTGGTTTTGGTATTAATGGGAATTCGTTGCTGGGCAGGGTTGATAAGGTAATTTTAATATTTTCCCCTGTAATAAATAAATTATTACTTTTAAGTTCTAGGGTAAGGTTTTTGTTGGTTTGAATATTAGACAAAAGACTGTTTAAAATTCCTCCTTCAATCACAACCCTGCCCTCTTTTTCGACCTTCCCGGAAATTTCAATTTCTATACCTAAATCAAGGTTTGTTGAGCTTAAGACAATAGATTTATTAACATTAATTAAAATACCCTTTAAAACTGGTAAATTTAAATTTTTTCCAGTAATTCTTTCTGTGTTGGACACAGCTTTCTCTAAATCTTCTTTTAAACAAGTTATTTTCATATTTAATAAGTTTTAATTAGTTTTATATATAAATTTTATTATTATTATTAGGGCACTGGATAAGTTGATAACTTATTTAAAATGGTTAAACAAAAGGTTTTTAATAAATTATTTTTTAATAAGCTGTGGAAAGTAATTTTATAAAACTATTTTTTATTTTATAAAATTATTAAAGGCTTAATTTTTAATAGTTTATACAAACTTTTAAACATAATTATCCTCACAACATCGACCTAAGCTGATCTACCTCTTGTATTAAAATACTTCCTTCTTTTAACTCTCTTTTAATTTTTTCGTAAGAGTGAATCACGGTTGTGTGGTCTCTTCCTCCAAGTTTTTGTCCAATTGTAGGGTATGGCATATTATAATCTTCTCTTAGTATATACATCACCATCTGTCTTGGTTTAACAATTTCTTTTTTTCTGGTTTTTTTATAAACATTTTCTGGTTCTATGTTGTAGTAGTTTGCAACCGTTTTAACAATACTCTCTATTGGAACCATTTTTTTTGGTTTAATATTATTTTTAATTAAACCCCTTACATCATTTAAACTAGGGGTTTTGTTTTTTAACTGAGCCTGACAAATTATTGAATTAAGAATGCCCTCTAGCTCTCTAACGCTTCCTTCGACAGAAACGGCCAAATATTCAACAATATCATCCGGAATTATAAAATTACTTTGACCAGACTTCTTTTTTATAATAACCGCCTTAGATTCATGGTCTGGGGGCGAAATATCAACAATCATTCCTTGCGCAAACCTTGATTTTAAGCGCTCCTCTAGGCCTGGAATGAAATTTGGATGCCTGTCTGACGAAAACAGAATTTGCCCCCTTTTTTCATAAATTGAATTAAAAAGATGAAACAACTCTTCCTGGGTCTTCTCTTTACTAGAAAAAAACTGGATATCATCCATTATTAAAACGTCATATTTTCTATACTTCTCTTTAAAAGAGTTTGTTGTGTTTGCCTGGATAGAGTTTGTGTACTCAACTGCAAATTTTTCGGAAGTTAGATAGTATACATTTTTATTTGGATATAAATCCTTTATTTTATTTCCTATTGCTTGAATTAAATGGGTCTTTCCTACTCCAGTCTGTCCATACACAAACAAAGGATTATAAGAACTACCAGGATTTTTTAAAACAGCTTGGGCCGCGGCGTGAGCCAGTTCATTAAACGGACCAACAACAAAAGAATCAAAATCATATCTTAGATTCAGATTATCTTTTTTGTTTACATAAAAGTTATCAAGAGGCAACTCTATTTTTCCTAAAGCACCCAAAGTACCACCAATTTTCTGACTCACCGGCCTTTCTTTTGAAACAATATACTCAACAGACCGAACTTTGTCCGAGGTTAGTCTTAATGTTTTTAAAATTAACTTATGAAATTTGTCTTGTAACCATCCTTTTACAAACTCACTAGGCACACTGACGTAAACAACCCCGTCTTCTTGTTTAGACACAAAGGTGTCTTTAAACCAGGTTTTAAAATTGGCCCTTGATATACTAAGTTCTATTTCTATAAGTGCACTATCCCAAAGTTGTTGACTGTCCATTTTTGCTTAAATTTTACCTAAAGATTAACAACCATTATATAACTTTTGAAAACCATAAAAACTTGTCAAAAATCTTGCCTTGTGTTAATAAGGTGTTTATAATGTGTTGACAAAAGATAAGCACGCCCAAAAACCACCATTGACACAAGAAAATAAATATATATCCTTACTTGAATCCATGTCTAAAACATATAATCCCAGAAAAAGAAAAAGAGCCAAAACCCACGGTTTTCTAACCAGAACCAAAACAAGCACAGGCAGGAGAATTTTGGCTAATAAAAGAAGAAAAGGAAGAAAAAAGCTCTCTGTTTAGCCATATTTTATTCTAAAGCTGTGCTATATCAAACAGACTTACTGTCTCTTAAAATAAAACAAACCCAGTCTCCCAAAGTCCATATCGTGGTTTCTAAAAAAATATCCCCCACCGCTGTTTCGAGAAATCTTTTAAAAAGAAGATTAAAAGCTTCTATTGGAGAATTAATTAAAAAACCAATTAAAGACAAAACCATTTTTATTTATCCTAAAAAAACTATTTTAAATAAAAAATATAGTGATATTAAAAAAGACATCTCAGCACTACTTAAAAGAGCTAAAATTTAAATAATTTGCTCCTCATGTATAGCTGTTGTAGAATGTCCTAGTGATTTCGTCTTTATTTAATACAACTTTTTATAACCCTCTTTACAACGGTATAATTTTACTTCTTAATCTTTTACCTTGGATAGATTTGGGCTTGGCTATTATACTTTTTACTCTTATTGTAAAACTTATTCTGTTTCCATTGTCCCAAAAATCGATCAGGACCCAAGCTAGAATAAAAAGTATAGAACCTCAGATAAAAGCAATAAAAGAAAAATACAAAGACAAAAGAGAACAAGCGACAAAAACAATGGAATTGTATAAAACAGAAAAAATTAATCCATTTTCCGGACTTTTTTTAATTTTGTTACAAATCCCAATAATTTTTGCACTTTATTTTATATTCCTTCGGGCTGGTTTCCCCGAAGTAAACACAGAGATACTATACTCTTTTGTTAAAATACCAGAACAGATAAACACCGTTTTTCTAGGTTTTATAGACATTTCCCAGAAAAGTTTCCTTCTAGCTTTGGTGGCTGGGATAACCCAGTTTTTTCAAGCTAGGCTTTCTAGTCCTAATCTTCCCCAACAACAAAATGATAAAAACGAACGCAGTTTAGCAAGCGATTTTGCTAAAAGTATGAGTCTTCAGATGAGATACGTCTTCCCTGTCATCATTTTCTTTATTGCCTGGAATATTTCTGCTGCTATTGCTTTATATTTGGCCACCAGTAATATTTTCATGATAGGCCAGGAGCTTTATGTTAAAAAAGACGTAGAAACAGAGAAAAATGAGAAAAGAAGAAATAATTGAAGATTTTTTAGCTAAATTAGGTATTGATGTGGAGCTGGTTGAGAAGAAAGACAGTGATTTAGAGGGCTGTTTTCGATATGTTATCAATACTCCAGAGGCAGCTCTTTTAATTGGTAATAAAGGAGAAACCTTAAATGCTCTAAACCATATTTTAAGGAAGGTTATAGAAAAAAATCTCGAACAAGACCCGGAAGAAAAATTTTTTATAGACATAGGTGAATATCAAAACAAAAGAGTTCAAGATATAAAAAACAAAGCTGTTATTCTTGGAGAAAGAGCAAGGTTTTTTAAAAAAGATGTAGAAATGCCTCCAATGAGTGCTTACGAGAGAATGATTGTTCATTCAACGTTTACCAACTATTCAGATATAGAAACAGAGTCTTCGGGCCGGGGTTATGAGAGAAGAGTTGTTATAAAGTACAAAGGAGAGCAGGAAATTTAATCTAGACTCAGATCTATTCCCCATAAAGTCATATCTTTTTTGTTCAAAAAGGCAAGGTAATCTCCTGTTTCATTTATTTTCAGATTTACCACATCAATATTTTCCGTAAGTTCCATAACCAGTTCCATTTCCTCAGTTTCTAAGTTTATTTTCCAAATATCGTCTGAAAAAGAAACAATTCCTTTATACCAATTGTCTGGGAGATTTCTAAAATTTAAGTCTCTAGGGACTGCGCAGTAGGTAGTATCTTCCTCTGATTCATCCCAGACACACTTATCGACAAAAGTTTTGATCCCAACTTCTTTGGTTATACCCGTTTCTCTGTCCAAAAATCGTAGTGAAGCACTTTTATTTACCGAGGTACTATATAAAATTTTATTTTTGTCTCTAGAAACAATAGAATTTAAACCTATTATTCTAGACAGAGCCTCATCTAAAGTTTTATTATTTGTATCTAAAAGATAAAGATAGCCAAATGATTTTGAGGAAGGTTTTGTGTTTATAGATATAGTATTTCTATTTACCCAAGATGTTAAAATTTCCTTAAGTGGAGTATCTAGCACTGTTTCTTGGTTTTCTAAATCTGGACTTGAAATTATTCCAATAGATCCAGCACTATTTTCCAAAATGCCGAAAATTCTTTCCCCAAAAACATCAATTTGTTCTATATTTTTTTCCCAAAAAGAGCCCACCAGAGTGCTTGGTTGAGCCACATCTTCTTCATCTGGAACGATTTCTGCGGAGAATATCTGGATTTCATCATTCTCATCAATATATTGAATAACGACATTATCCTTATTTACCCAAAACGAATTAATTGTTTGCAAAATGGTCGTGTTGGTGATTCT
>PBQF01000054.1 GCA_002724975.1 Parcubacteria group bacterium | reverse complement strand
TTTACATCTTCCTTATTATCTTCCAAATTATTTAATTCCTCTTCTCCTTGTGGTGTCACTATATCATTTTCAGTGTTTTTCCCAGTAATTAAAGAAGACCCATCTTCACTATCTAATATTTGGTTGTCTTGTGTTAAAGCTTGCACAATAAGCGGCCCAATAACATTCTTTAAAAGATCTTCTTTAAGTGTATACTTTCCAGGCTCCTTATTGTTGGCAATTGCTGCAGATTCCCTTATACTCTCTATTCTTAGAAGCACAGAATCCTGCGCCTGGTAAACTTCATTACTCAAATAACCATTTTTTACAAATTCAGAAAATTTTAATGGGCCTGGGCCAGTAGTTGGAAACTTAAACACAGTGCCCCCTTTAGATACTTCACTAATAGCTGTTCCCCATTCTTTGTTAGCTGATATAGTTGCAAGTATCTCATTTTCCCTTCCAATATAATCTTTGATTACTTTCTTTTTACTTTCAGCAGATAATTGGTTTTCACATTTTCCTACAAATTCTGGGTCGTTTACTGTAGAAGTAGATTGTACACAATCATCCCCCTCACTACATTTTGCTCTTTCGAATTTTCCAGTCTGAACCATATCATCTTGAATTGACCTAGATACTTTTTTACATACTTCAGTAGCAGCAATCTTTACAGCAAAACACTTGGCTTTACAAGCAATAGCTGCCGCACTCCAACCACTACATATTGCTAAACAAGCTACACATGTTGAAACTTCAAGACCTTCACAAGCCCCATACTTTTTTTCACATTCCTCATTACCACAAGTACTTCCACCCTTACAATCAGAAGGAACAAATCCACATGCGTCAGCATTAACTTTACTTATATTAAAAGTAAAAATAACTAAACACAAAATAACCAAAACTTTTATTTTTTTCATCTTATTATCTATTTTTTGATTTTACTGTTCTTATCTTATTAGCAAACTGAAATACATAAAACTCATCATCTATCTTATCCTGCAAATCAACTATCCTGTAGATTATTGTATTATCAGTTTCTGTAAATGCAGTTATATTGTAGTTCTTTTGAGTCATATCTGTCAAATAATCCCAGTGTATGTAAAGGTCATTTTCTACTTCCTGTTCTACTATTGTTGATACTATTCCTAAAATACCCCTTAATCTTAGATTTATTCTTTTGATGTACTTTGGCGCAATACTGTTTTCCTGGGTGTTTCTTGTTACAGTAATCGGAAACTCAACATTGAAAATAACCTCTTCATCAGTAAACTGAACATTTGATTTCGTTTCCTCATGAGTGATTTGAATTCCCTTAAATGGATCAAAATTATTTATGCATTTTTTAAGATTTAAGTCAACATATTTCTCCAACAATCCTTCCCAATAACCCTCATCATAAGGAACAGGAATTTGGTTTTTTCCTTCACTGTAAAAATATGGAACCTTGAAATAATTATCATAAGAGAAATAATCATCAAAAGGGTCAGGGATAATATTACCTCCAATAAAACCAAGATAAAATAATGCGTGCTTTGATGTCTGTTCAACACAGCTCTCTGCAAAATTTCTTATATTATTGTCATCTGTCAACAAAACCTTTTCCTTTTCAGGAATTGCCTGGCTCCTGATATTTTCTTTCCCTAAAGACAAATAAACAAGAAAACCAGAAACAATTATTATAATCATTATTGTAAAAACTGCAAACTGACCCCTTTTTTTCAGCATATTTCCAACTTTATTTATGAATATTTAAAGTTTAGGGTAAAATAAACAATAAAGCACTAATTAATTTACTTCTACTAGAGCAAAAATATTTAAAACAACAAAAATTAAGAGCAATATGATTGAATATTTCTTACCGGCAATAATCGCACTAGGATTAATAACAAGCTATGAGGACATTAAATACGGGAAAATCAGGAATAAATGGATAATATTAGCTTTAGTTTATACAATCATTGTCAATGTTTTTATTATTTTTTACCCTTCTTTTAATATTGGGATAAACACCCATTATACTGTTGAATTATTCACAAACTTATTGTTTAGTGTAATATTTGGCTTTGGAGCGTGGTATTTTAAGCTATGGACAGCAGGAGATGGGAAACTGTTTATTGCATTTTCTGCTTTAGTGCCGTTAACAATATATGAATTTGGATATATTGAATGGACCCCTTCATTCACGTTGCTGATGAACATATTTATCTTTGCATTGGCAATTATGCTTTTTTATCTACTTTACAAATCCAAACTAAAAGATATCAAAGAAGCATCTTTTGGATTTTTTAAAGATTTTTTCAATATAAAAAAGTTATTTACAACAATCGTTTACCTTTTTACAATTTACTGGTTTATCGAGATTTTACTCTCATTATTTAAGATAAGCAACTATTTTTTGGTTATTTTAACAACTATTTTGGCTTACAATTACATTAAAAAAAAGACAAAAAAAGGCTTTATTTTTTTCGCAATAGCAATTTCATTGTTAAGGCTTGTTATAGATAAGTCAGTTTATTCTACAAATTTTTTGGTTATATTCTTAATTTTGATAATATTATGGGAAATTATTGACAGTTTTTTGAATTTCTCTATTTCAAAATTAATTTCGAATGTTTTTAGCAGGGAAGTAGAAGTAAATAAACTAAAGCCAGGCATGGTTTTAAGCGAATTTATCCAAAAAGATGAAAATAAACATATTAAAAAAGTAAAATCAGCGTTTTATGCTGATAATTTTCTGGATGAAGAGTCAGAAGGTCTAACACAGAAGCAGATTGAAAAAATTCGAGCAGCAGATATCAAGAAAATAAGGGTTAGTCAGATGATTTCATTTGCCCCATTTATTTTTTTAGGAGTAATACTGACTTTGATCGCAAAAGGGAATATAATAATATTTGTTTTGAAGTTTATTTAAAATAACATATTCTGCCTTCAATAAACACATTATCTGCTTTTATTCCCTTCTCAAATATTTCTATATTTTTATAATCCCGGCCTTTAACAATAAACTCTTTGCTGTTATATTTTTTCCCAATAGAAATTCCACTATCTTTAAAATAAACTATGGCATTTTCATTAATGAAGACAGGTTTTTTTAGGTATGAAATTATTTTTTTATAAAACTCAAAGCTTACCTTCTTAACCAGGCTAAGGTTTATTTTAGCCAAATCTATCGATTTTTTGCAATTATAGGCGCAGGGATAATGAAGAATCAAAGTTTTTCCGAATGTTCCGTAATTAAGGTAAAATGGAAACTGCATTTTGTTTTTTGAATAATCATAAGCAGAAACTAAAAGCTCCTGTTCTGAATAACAATTATGTTCAACATTTTTATTAAACTTATTAATGCAGCAAGTAGGATAATGCAACATCTTTCCAATTTTTTTAATATTAAGCACTTTATCATATTTTATCAACTTATCAATCAAAGAATTCTGTTTTGATATGTAAAAATAAATATTATTTTTTTTTAGGTGGATTATATCATCTTTGGTGCATTTCCATTTATTTTTGCCGCCTTCAAAAAGAAATGACTCGCTAAGCATAGAGCGCGGAACATATTTTGCCCTGTATCCGGCATTAGATACAATTGAAGCAATCTTAGAAATTAAATTTTTGGAAATTACCAGCCTTCCAATAGGCCTTTCTCCTGAAAGAACAGTTATTAATGAAAGAAAGTTGAAATAATCATTATGGAATAAATAAGATAGGGTTCTTTTGGATTCATTAGTGTTATTTTTTAACATTTTAGATTATTGGCTTAAATTCTTCTGAACCATAAATTTCAGGATATTCTTTCCAAGTGCCCTCACAAATTGAATCATATCTGCATTGCCTGCATTGAGGGAATTTAATTTTTCCCAATTCTTTTCTTTGTTTAGTGTAATCAAGAGTATTCTGATGGTTTTTCCCTTTTATTTCAGTATTTGGGATAATCTTCTCCGCGACATTATCCTCAAATCCCTTTATCAAGCAATATGGAACACCTTCAACCATCACCTTAATATTGTTTTTTATTCCAATTTCCAACCCCTTAATAATATAATTAGCAGCATTTGAAATTTTCGGAACAATATCCTTGAAATTTTTCCATGCATTTCCCATGGGATGAACAAATGCAAACTGGAACTGGTCAACTTTTAATTTTACAAGCAAATCTGCAATTTTTGGAATGTCCTTATAATTTTGCTTAACAACAACAGTATTTGTTAATACAAATGCCCCTAAAGACTTAAGGTTCCTAATTCCTTTTGTTGTTTGCTCAAAACTACCCTTATCTTGGGTAAGATTATCATGCTGTTCAGAACAATAACCATGCAGAGCAGGGCTGAATTCAGTCGCTCCGGATTTTATCGAATTTTTACAGAACTCAAGAGAGTTGAACATCCTGCCATTTGACTGTACCTGTATAGTTTTGTATTTCAGATCTTTTGCATATCTGATAATATCAAAAAAATCTTTCCTGATAGTCACTTCCCCTCCTGTTAAAACTAAACTATCACACCTTTTTCTTGAATCTTTTAAATCCATTATAATATCATCATAGCTTCTGTTGCCATTAGACTTATTATCTGCCTGAACACAAAACATGCAATTGTTATTGCAGATAAATCCTGTTTTGATATCAACCCTTTTCATGATTCACAGAGAAGATATGTCACTATATTAATTTTTTGAAATAATGTGATAAATATCGAATAGTTTCCACAATACAAATTTCAATTATTAAACTCTTTTTTAACCATAAAAGAAAAATATTAATAGTAGAAAAAACTCCAGCTACTAGGGGCAAATGGCTGATAATATAAACATTGTTGGTGATTCAGTTTTATTAAACATAAACCCAGAACTATATAATCTAGAAACTATTTATTCGGCCGCATATGTATTTCTTGATAAGGCATTTATTATCCTGGATGGAGACCCAAAAAAAGAAGTTATTGTAAAATTAAAGCCAAAAAAGAGCAGGGATTTGGAAAAATTAGGACATGATTTTTTTAATGAACTCATTAATTATGCAGATTACCAGAAAAGAGCAGAAAAAACCAAAAAAATAAGGGAAACAATAATGCAGAGGGCTTTGATTACAAACGAAAATATAGGGCAAGACGAGGTATCAAATGACCTGTTAAATGAATTGGAAGATGATGATTTGCTGGATGACCCTGAAGGCATAGCAATTCCCTGGGAAGAGAAATACGGAAAAACAGAGGAGGAAGAGAAAAAAGATGGCTAATAATATCAAAATAAGGCTGAATAACAAATTTTACGATAAGGAAACAATAAAAACTGCATTAGATGATTTTAAGGAAGCTTGTGATGGAAAAATATTGAATGATGAAATTGAAGTTAAATTAGAGCCTAAAGAAGCAATCAATGATCTGGAAGGTGAATTCTGCAATTATGTTTTAGGCTTAATCAAAAACAGGCAGGTCTAAATGCACACTATTAACAATTTTAGGCATAAAAAAATCAACGATAAGTACTTCGTAACAACTGATCATGGAAGCTACTGTATTCTTTCAGAAGATGAGTTTAATCAGTTAAAGCAGGATGATATTGATGAAAATTTAAATTTAAAATTAGAGAAAAAAGAGATTATTCTTAATGACAAAAATATAAACGAAGCAATAAGGCTTACAAGAAACAGGAACTCCTTCTTGTATTCCGGAACTTCTTTGCATATAATTGTTGTAACTTTAAGATGCAATATGAACTGCATATACTGCCATGCAAGCGCAAAATCACCGGATAAAAAAGAATTTGATATGAACAAGGAAACTGCTAAAAAAACAGTTGATTTTATTTTCCAGACACCAAGCAAAGGCATCACTATAGAATTCCAGGGGGGAGAGCCTTTATTGAACTGGGATGTTGTTAAATTCATTATTGAATACTCTAAAGAGAAAAATAAGGCTGAAAAAAAGAACATGAATATCTCCCTTGTAACAAACCTGACTAAGATGGATGAAGAGAAGATGAATTTTCTGATTGAAAACAATGTCGATGCCTGCACATCCCTGGATGGTCCAAAAGAACTGCATGATTACAACAGGAAATTTATTCATGGAAGTAGTTATGACCATGTTGTCAAATGGGTCAAGAGATTTAATGATGAATATAAAAAAAATGGAATTAAAAACAAAAGAGTCAATGCTCTTGTTACCTTAACAAGAAAAAGCCTGGAATATCCTGAGAGGATTGTAGATGAATATGTTAACCTAGGCATAAAAGAGGTCCACTTAAGATTCCTTAATAATCTTGGAGTTGCAAAGCATGCCTGGAATAATTTAAATTATTCAACTGAAAGCTACCTCAGTTTCTGGAAAAAAGCAGTATCATACATAGAGGAATTGAATAAACAGGGAAAAGAAATAAACGAAAGGATGGCTTCTATAATGATCAATAAAATCAACAATGAGACAGATCCAAATTATTTAGATCTAAGAAGCCCCTGCGGAGCTGCAATCGGCCAGCTTGCCTATAATTTTAATGGAGATATATATACCTGTGATGAGGCAAGAATGCTGGATGATGATTTATTTTTACTTGGAAACGTTAAAAAAGATAAATATAAAGATATAGTTAGTTGCGATAAGGCATGTGCAGTTGTGAGTTCTTCTATAAACGACCAATATATGTGCGATAACTGCGCTTACAAGCCCTATTGCGGGATTTGCCCCGTATGCAATTATGAAGAGCAAGATAATGTCATTGGAAAAATAAGCGAGACAGACAGGTGCAAAATATACATGGAACAGTTTAATTGGGTTGTTGAGAATAAGTTCATAGAAGCCGAAAATTTTAAATAGTATCAAATACAGGGGATTGAACAGAGATACTATAATACAAAAAGAGGATTCGATGATAAAAATACCTAAATTAAAGAAAAAAATAAGCTCATTTTTAACAAAAGAAGAAGGCAAGATAAGCAAGGAAAAGCTGATTAAAGCCGGAATCCTGCTGGGTGCAGCTGCATTAGTATCTGTAAATGAAGTAGAAGCAGGGCATAGCAATACTCCACATAACAACAATTTAAATTTGAATTATGTAAAGCCATCTGCAATAGGGACGCATATCCATGCTGCAGCACACAGTTCCCATAGCTCTCATAGTTCATATTAAATTAATAGATGCGTTATATCTTTATCTTAATAATCATTTTTTATCTGCATGGGGGTGTTATGAAAAAAATGGAATTACCTAATGAAATAGTTATTGAAGTAACAAGAAAATGCAATTTAAGCTGTGATTTTTGCTTTAACGATCAAGACATGGATAATATTAATGACATGCTGTCGGATGACATATTCAAAGTCTTAGATGATATCTCAAAATCCGGAATTAAGGCAGTCAGGTTTACAGGTGGAGAGCCATTTTTAAGGAAAGATTTGCAGGAAATCCTTAAAAAAGCAAAATCTTTGGGATTATATATTATTTTAAATACCAATGGTTTTTTGATAACTGACGATAATAAGGAATTCTTTAATTTTGTTGATTTGGCTCTTTTTTCTTTGCATGATTTGAATAGGTTTGATAAAGTAAAAAAAGCAATGGGCCTTATTAAGGGTTTTGATACAAAAATTATGCTTGCTACAATAATAACAAAAAATAATATAAGAGATATTGAAAAATATTATGAATTTGTTTTTGGGATCGATAACAAGAATTTCTCAGAATGGTTTCTATTGAGGCCAATACCCAATAAATTTGATAAAAATCCGATTAATCAAGGCAATATTAAAGATATCTACAATAAAATAAAAAAATATAACGATGAATTTAATATGAACACTAAAATTACCAATTCTCTTCCGTTCTGCGTAATAAGCGAAAATTTACAATCAATATGCAAAGGAGGAATTTTTGATTCTGGGCATTCCAGATTGGTTATTGACTGCAATGGAAACTATAAGGCAGATTATAACTCTAATTTGATATTTGGAAACATCAAAAATAGTGATATTATGCAAATCTGGAATTCGAATGAGATGAAAGGCATCAGAAATTACCGAGATGTTGATATGGAATGTAAAGAATGTTATCAACTGGAGACTTGCAAAGGGGGATTGCTTGAAAATGAGAATCTGCGCGATTATAAAAATGTAAATCCGCTTGTCAGTGTTGTTATTCCAACTTATAATAATAAGGAATCATTAGGATTAGTATTGAAATCCTTAATCTTACAAAGATGCAGAAAAAGCATCTATGAAATTATTGTTGCTGATGACGGGTCTTCTGATGGAACTAAACAACTTATTGATGATATTAAAAAACAGTTCAATAAAATAGAATATTTTTCCCAGGAAGATAAGGGATTTAGGGCTGGCCAGGCAAGGAATCTTGGAGCAAAAAATGCAAAAGGGGAAATTTTGATTTTCCTGGATGATGATTCTGTTGCTCCGGAAAATTTTATTATTGGTCATATGAAAGCCACGAAACACGCTGATGTCGTTTTAGGATACAATGCAAGCTATGGCTCAAAAAAAGCATACAAAAAAGAAGAAATTACCAGTAAATTAAATGGAAAAAATAAAATAAATGAATTGCCAATAATCCCTGAGTTTAGGCATAATATGTTTATGGATACTTTACAAAATAATTCCATAAAAAATAAAAAAATCTGGCAGGTATTCGGAGCCGGTTCCAATGTTTCAATAAAAAAAGCATTGTTTGACAACTTTAAGTTTGACAATGATTTTGTTGGGTGGGGTGAGGAAGATACAGAATTAGGATATAGGTTAGTAAAAAACAACAACAAAATTATTTTGGATAAAAATATTATCTCTTATAACATCAGAATGAAAAAAGAAATACACCCTATCTTAAGCAAGGATAGATTTATTTCATCTATAAAAAACCAGTTGCTGATGTATAAAAAACACCCTTACTTTGAAATTAAGGAGTATATTGAAGAAAGATATGAGAATTCTCCTGAGGAATTTAAAAAAGACATTAGATTGGATTTTAAGTCAGCAATATCTAGCAATAACTTTAAAAATTTCAAATCAAACAGAAAAATATTATTCTTTAGGGATGATGATGTCGGTGAATTAACACCAAAGCTGATTAGATTATTGAGCATCTTTATTGAAGAAAAAGTCCCTATAAATTTGGAAGTCATTCCAAGCAAAATCACAAAAAAAAGCTTAAGCTACCTTCTTAAACTTAAAAAAGATTACCCGGAACTTGTTGAATTTCACCAGCATGGCTTCAGCCACAATAACTTTAATATTGGGTTTGTTGGAGAGGAATATGAGTTTGGAAACAAAAGGTCTTATGATGAGCAATATTCTGATATAATCAATGGTAAAATTTTGATGGAAAAATACTTTAATGGTGGATTTTTCCAGGCTTTTTGCCCTCCATATTATGGATATAATAATGATACCTTAAAAATATTAGACTCTTTAGAGTATAAGGCCTTTTCAGATTATGATTTTTTTGAAAATAATTTTGGCAAGATTAAGGTTTCATTTAAACGAATACCCGGAAATATTGAATTTCTTGATCAAAAGCAGGATGGTGTTTTTTTAAGGGATACGGGAAAGATAGACAAAGAAATCGAAGAAAAAATAAAGAATGAAAATCAAATTGGCATAGTAATACACCATGAACTTATGAATGAGAAATATTTTAAGCATCTTCAAAAAATAATTAAAGATTTGAAGCAAAACAATAAAATTGAATTTAGGCTATTTAGCGGGATGATTGAAAGTGAAAATATTATTCCATGCAATTAACGGTATAGGACTGGGGCATATAAACAGGACAGTAACTATTGCCAGAACAATAAGAGAGTTACATCCAGATACAAAATGCCTTTTTATGACCAGTACAAGCTTTGATAATTTTTTTCTGGAAAATAAATTTGAATTTGTAAAATGCCCTGATATTGGCAACCTTAATATTCTAAATAAGGAAGATAACAGCAAAATTACAGATATTATCGAAGATTATGATCCGGATATTGTTGTTTATGATACACATCCCCCGAGATTGGTCTTAACTGATGAGAGAAACAAAAATAGAACAAATATACTAATATTAAGGAGAATGAATGACAATACATTAACAAATTTATTGCTTAGTCCGGCTTCAAAATACTTTTCGAAAATAATTTTGCCCCATACTAAGGAAGAATTTGAACATTATGGTATTGATGACCAGTTAATGAAACGAATGAAATACTCGCCAGAAATTATTTTTGGAGGTCAGATCATAAAAGGATTCGATAAAAGTAAAATTCAACATATTAAAGATAAATATAATATCGCTAAGGATGATTATGTTATCCTGTCAATAAGTGGGGGTGGTGGGCAGTATGATGGAACAACTGATACTGATGATTATTTTTGCGAATGTAAATCAGCCTTTGAAAAAGTTAATGAAAATATCAAAAATCTAAAATTTATTATGGTAACTGGACCTTTATGCAAAAAAACATTTAATTCTTCTAACGAAAAATTAATAATACAAAAATATGAAGAAAATCTACTTGAACTGATGCACTGCTCGAGTTTGATAATCTCGAGAGCAGGTTATAACTCTATCAACGAGATTATGACGGCTGGAGTTCCATCAATAATATTGGAAATAAAATGCGACCATGACAACCAAAAGGAACGTGCGAAATATCTGGAAAGCAAAGGAAATTCAATTTATCTGGAAGATATAACTAGGCTCCCAAGCGCAATTTTAGATACCTATAAAAAAAACCCACAAAAAAAAAGTGCCAAGGTAAATATAGGAAACATACCAATTGCTGAAGAAATCATTAAATTAATCCAAATAAACAAAAACATAAAAACCAATCAAGAATATCTACCTACAAATTTTTTTGGAGAAGAGACACTAGATGGTATCTATAATAAATCAATTAGCTTATTTAATAATCATAGTATAACAAACACCATTGATTCTTATGAATTTAATTTCAAAAGGCTAAGAAATGGAGAATTATTTTTCCCAGAAAGCTTAATTTCTGATATTCCAATTATAAAAAAGAACATTACAAGAAATGAATTTTTTTCTATTCTTGGCTTTAACAAAAGAATATTATCCTACTGCATTAAGCATGACTTTTATATCCTTCCTCAAACACTTAAGGGGGCCAATAGGTGGTTTTTAGATATAAATGATCTTGCAAATTTTTTATATTTCTTGTATAAAAAATGCGATTCTGTTATGAGTATTAATGGAATTTATCAAAAAATCAGCAAACAATATCCAGGATTAGGATTAGAAAAAGTTGTTGTTGGATTTTCTGTATTAAGTATGCTTAACATAATTGAATCTTCAAAGTCAATTACTCCAAATGAAGTTACCATATCCCTTACAAACAACTGCAATTTGAAGTGTGCAATGTGCGATATTTGGAAATCCGAAAGAAAAATTGATATGCCCCTGGAAAAGATCAAAGAAATTATAATAGGATACAAAAAAAACAGGCTAAAAGATATTGCTTTGACAGGTGGAGAGTTATTTACTAGGGATGATATTTTTGAAATATACTCCTTGATAAGACAAGAACTATCTTGGGCCCATATTAGCTTCTCGACAAATGGATACGAAACGGATAAAATAAACGAATTTATAAAAGATATTAATGATCAAAACATTTCATTTACTTTAAGTGTAGATGGAATAAAAAAACACGATTCCCAGAGGGGTGTTTTAGGCGCATTTAATAAAACCAAAGAGAGTGCAATGATATTGAAGGGAAAGAATATACCTGTTTCTATTAAATTTACAATAACACCCGTTAATTATACTGAGATATATGAAACTTACAGCCTGGCCAAATCATTAGGTCTAAATTTTCAACTAAAACCAGCAATGTGTGATAAAAGCTATACAAATAAAATCACAGACCCAAAATCAAGGATATTCAACTTTTCAGAAGTAATGACCAAAGATATAGAAAGACAAATTAGCTTAATTTTATCAGATGATGCAAATAAGGGGATAGATAAAAACTTCATAAAAATGATTCCAGATTATCTAAGAAAAAAGAAGCTTAATTTTTCCTGTGAGTGCCCAAAACATTCTATTTTTATCATGGAAAATGGAGACACATATAGCTGTTTACGTTCAAAAAAATTAGGGAATATATATGAAATAAGCTATAATGAAATATTACAATCAAAAAATGCTCAAGAAACAATAATTAAAAAATTGAACAAATGCTCTGCCTGCCTATCTTATTATGGAAGCATAAGCTCTATTGAAGATAAATTTCCCCTTGGATTAAATTTTGAAAATCAGAAAGAATCCGATGTCATGCTAATCAGCCCAAGATATGCATCTTAGTCAGATCATATTATACTCTATGGATTACAATGATAACCGAAGCCAATTTTTTACCCGGATCAGGATTGATAGAAGAGCCAATCGGACTGGCATATATAGCTTCACTTCTGGAAAAAAATGACTATAGTGTGAACATTTTAGATAATAATATTGACAAACTTGATGATGAACAAATTTTAAACTATATCAAATCTAAAAGACCAAAAACAATCTGTATTGGCTTCACAACTTTACAAGCAGATGATGCCTATAAATTATGCAATATCATTAAAAAGGATTTTCAAGATATACATTTAGTCTTATGCGGAGTTCACCCTACATTGATGCCAGAAGAAGCCTTTTCTAAGGGAAATGCAGATTTTGTGGTTATTGGTGAAGAAGAAACAACAACATTAGAGCTAACTAACGCGTTAAAAGAAGGAAAAAATTTTAGAGACATTCCAGGATTGGCATTCAAAGAGAATGGAAAAATAATAATAAACCAACCGCGTAAATTAATCAAAGATTTAGATAATCTTCCATTTCCAGCATACCATCTTCTTAAATGGAAGAAATATCAGACAAATATCCACGGAAAGTATGAAAATAAAAGGGCATTTAATGTTATTGCTTCAAGAGGCTGCTCCTTTAAATGCAATTTCTGCCTTGGTTCAATGTTATATGGCGGAAGCTTAAGGTTAAGGACAGTAGACAATGTAATTAAGGAAATTGGATGGATAATAAGCAACTATGGAATAGAGTATATCCATTTTGAAGATAATGATTTTCTTTTAAGGACAGAAGAATGGATTAAAGAATTCTGCAATAAAATAATAAGCAAAAAAATCAAATTTAAATGGTTAATCCAGACCAGGGTGGATTCTGTTATTAGGTTTAAAGAACATTTAAATGAAATGAGAAAAGCAGGATGTGTGGGCGTCGAGCTTGGAATCGAAAGCGGGGATGAGATTGTGCTTAAAAAAATCAACAAAGGAATAAATATCAATAAAATGAAAATTGCCAATGACCTGCTTAAGAAGTCAGATATTGATCCATTTTATCTTATGATAAGCTATAATGAAGGAGAAAACCTGGACAGCGCTTATAAATCTGCTAAGCTGATATATGAATTAGAAAATAATTGCAATGCGAAGTCTGAGTTTATTCCATATATTAAAAACCTAAAAAGAAACGGAGAAATACCAATTATGGGGCACCAGTCACTTCCAACTATAGGAACACAATTTCGTGAAGATATAGATAAAAAAGGTGCTTTTTTTGCAAAAAAATGGTCTGATTATACTATTGACAAAATCAATTTTATTCCTATAGAACTGCTTTCTGACATTCCAGTTAAAAATGGAGTTGACAATGATTCAGTAAACACACACATTAAAAAATATGAAAATCAAATTAAGGAGTACATGTCTACATCATTTTATCTGCCCGAAAATTTAGTTAACGATAATTTCAAAACTTATGAAGATTATGCTGGTTTCTTAAGCGAGCTATATTCTTTATGCAATGGAACTACAACTGTCAAGAAATTAGCAGAATCAATAAGCAAAACCCATAACCTTTCTATTCAAATCACAGTTTCTGGTTTGATGATACTGAGTATTTTAAGGTTAATCAAATCAAAGAATCAAAGGGCATAAACTCAATAGCACAAAAATGAAAACAATAAACGAGAATATAAACTTAAAGGCAATCACTCTTCAGTTGAACATAGCCTGTAACTATAAATGTATTATGTGTAATCGTTATGACGATTTAACAAAAAATCAAAACCTCGAAATAAACCAAGTTTTAAGAATCATAGAAGAAGCAGAATCTATGGGCATAGAGAAAATAATTTTGACCGGAGGAGAACCCTTAGTTTATCCCTGGATAGATAAAGTGATTAGTAAAATTAAAGAACTGGACCTTAGCATAACTCTAACAACCAATGGTTTGCTTTTAAACGAAGAAATAATAAAAACATTAGAGGGCAACAATTGCCTTTATGTAATATCAATACATGCTTCTAATAAAAAGCTCAATGACAATATTCGCCGAGTAGAAAGTGACTTTAATAAGATGATTGATAATATTAAATTAATCAAAGAGTCTGCTATACATAACAAAAACATAAAAATTGTCACCGCAATAGTAATCATGGATGAAAACAAAAAAGACTTCAAAAAAATATCTTCAATGCTTTATTCATTGGGAATAAGTAATGAAGAAACAGACTTAT
>PBQF01000053.1 GCA_002724975.1 Parcubacteria group bacterium | reverse complement strand
TTCTGTAATCTTCTTTACAGGTGCTTCCGTTTCTGTTTTTAGGCTTTCTGCCATAACAGGGTGAAAAGTTATACTAGCTGCAAGTGCAACTAATACTAATAGTCGTTTAAACATTTAATTCTCCTATCTAAATACTATGTTATTTATATTTGTCCACAGATATAGTTTTGGTTTATTATAACACTTTCTCTTTATACATATCCAATATTATATCTCTACTGTTGTTTATCATAGATTCGAATTCATTTGCTTCATCATCATTATTTATAGGTTTATGTATATCTTCCCATGTTAACTCTGGGTTTGTAACTTTTAAGTTCATACAAGCCATACTACTTTGTGCAGATTTTATCCATGTAAAATATGGACGGCGCTCTGCAAAGCTTTTTAGGACATCTTTTGCATATAGATCGGCCTCTTCCCAAGTCCAATGTTTGTTTTCCCATTTACCATCGGGGGTTTCTTTGTACCCATATTTTTCTTTGTTCAAATCAAATTCACTAAAAAATGTCTTAGTGGTGTGTCCTGACTTAATAATATAGTCTGATGTCATTCCTAGAAAATTGCATGATATGGTATCTAGAGCGGTTTCGCCTTCGATCAACATCTTAGTCCATTCATCAGCAGTTTCTCTTGTCTCATATGGTAGTCCTATAATGAAACTACCATGCAGACTAGAAGTGTCGCCCCATGAATCCTTTACATGTTGTAGTGTATCAAGTGTCTTGTCTCGGCCGAGGCCCTTACCTATGGCCTTTGCAGATGGCTCGTATAGACTTTCTAAACCAAAGAAACTCGCTTTCATTCCCATCTGCCCTAGTAGTTCTATCTGTTCTGGAAACTTATGCAACAACTCTATTCGTGTGTATGCCCAGAAGTTCATATCTACACCTGTTCTCTCTACTGCCCGTAGAACTCTCTCTACCTTGTATGTAGTTTCATTAAAGGTATCATCTGTTATCATATAACTGGAAGTAGAGAAATTCTCATAGTTGTACATGAGCTCACTATAGATACTTTCTTCACTCCGAATATACTCCTCACTAGAGTTTCTTCCTATTAATGGGTATGTACAGAACTTACACCTGAAGCTACACCCCCTAGATATGGCAAGAGGCAAAACCTCATGTTGTAATATGTTATCTTCTATATCAAAGACGTTCCTCTGATTATGAAAGTCAAATATAGGAGAAGCAGCATCACTTATTATAGGTGGATTTTCTATACCTTGTTCTACATTACGCACAAAAGTTAATATACTGTCTTCACCCAATCCTCGAATCCAGCAATCTAATTCGTCCTTAAATTGTTCATAAAATGTAACTGTCTGAAGGCCCTGACCACCCAGAAGAAGCTTAACATGGGGATGCATCAGATATACACGGGATATCAATTCTAGCATATATGGAAAACAATCCTTTTTTTTCAGGCCTGGCTTTATATTTCTAGGCTTCATATAAAAGGGCTCGCCAAAATATCTACTAAATGTGCTACTAAAACCTATGAATATAGTTTCTGCCCCTATCATGGATTCTACTAGATTTACTAATTCCTTACCATGATTTTCCCACAACCATGCCTGATGATCTATGATCTTGACAGTGTATCCATGTTCCCTAAGATGTGCAGCTATATTGTAAGCACCATGAACCCGCATAGGAAGAAAGTAATCTGATATATCTGTAAATAAGATTGCATTATATTTCATAATAGATCAGTTTTAATATCACAAGTTATTTCATTTTTCGATCTCCACTCCACGGCGGTTTCTTGCAACGCATCAAGATAATCAAACTTCTCTTTTATAAATTCTTGTACAGTACCATCTTCGGTTACACATAAAATAACTATCTGTTTTATTTCTGTCCCTGTTAATTCCCCATACATTTCTGCATAGGCAGAACATTGAATATAATAATCTTCATTCCAATTATCATTACGTTCTTTAGTTGAGGTTTTGAAATCTATTATAGAAAGTTTGCCGTTATACTCTGCTATGCAATCAACTCGACCTGCCACCATATATTTATCAGAATAAAGTCCTGCTTCTTGTGCATGGATGTTATCTATATTTTGCAACACTGATGTCAGTTGTTGAAAAAGACAATAGGGCAGGAAATCTTTTTTGTGTTTTTTATCATCAAAATCATTATTTAAATAGTCTTCACACATATGATGAACTTTAGTACCACGAGCTGCGGCCTTACCAGCAATATAGTTTGCAGTCTTTTCACCAACACGTTTACGCCACTCCATCAGTCCTTCTTTTTTGCGTACTGATAATATGGTTGTAATTGATGGGTATTTATTACCTTCTGGTGTTTCATATAGACGAACACCATCAGTTGTTGTTGCCGAAATCTGCGGCAACTCACACTTCACATGATTAAATTTCATATTGTCCTCATACGCACAACTAATCTTCGAGCTCGATTTCTTACTTGGTCATACCATCTGCTATTCACCATTTCATTTGCGGCACGACTCCAATCGCCTTCTTCTACAGCTGCGTTCATATTTTTGAACTTGGAGAGGCGAGTTCGGCCCATGTTAAACATCATATTTGCGAGAATTAGCTGCACTTCCTCTGGCAGCCCACCAAAGTCATCATATAACTCATTACAGTCAGCAATAACAGTTTTAACATCTTGATCAAACACTTCATCACAGCGGTCTTCTGAAACTTTTGTTCCTACCCTGGAACCATGCTCGGGATCATCCTCTGTAATCAGATGGCCAATACCGAAAGTTGGGTAGCCAAGATGGTCTTTATAAATTTTAAGAACTTTGCCCTCATCAGCAGCAATTTCCTCACGAAGCATATCTAAATTCATTTTTTTTCTCCTTCTGTTATTTCCTGCTGAGGAAGGCGGCCGTAATCGTCATAGTGAGCCCACTGCGAACCCCATTCCATTTCAAACTCTACAGATTCACAACCACATTTTGGACAATCCTCTTTTGGGGGAGCTGTGCCCTCATAACAATAGTCACAATCAGGACAATAATATTGTTTAACCGGCATTATTCTATTCCCAACCCCATTTTAGATTTTTTATTATTTATCATAACCAGGAAATTTTATCCCGAAGAACACATGACGTTTTTCAGTACCAATCTTACTCCAATCTGTAGCACAATGCATATATGTTGGTCTATGTAAAGACGCTGCACCGATTTTCCAGGGTAAAACATGCTTTAATTTAAGTCGATCAAGTCCCTTTAAAAAATTATGACCTAATAATATATTTGGGACCGCATATACTTTTCTCTCTATTTCACTCTGATCAACCTCATCTAGTAAATTAGTTACATCATCCAAATTGTCTTTTACCAATATACCGAACTGAGTTCTCCATTCCCCTTCAGAATCTTGTTGTGCTTTTTCATAATCCCCAAACAAAGCGTATTCACCAAAATTTTCATTATCACAAAGTGCTAAACCATGATCAGGCCAAGGGATTGGCGTTCCCTCAGCAAGCAATTCTTGAAAAACATCCAACAACTCTGTTCTTCTTTCTAACCAAACATTGTTGGTTCCTGCGAATTCTCTATCAGATGATTCTACTTGTGTCAAAAAATAATGACCATTATCATCTTTTATTACACCATCTGCTTCTGTTTTTTCTGTAAATTTTAAAGGTACGACACATGTATATCCATCCCCATAGTTAATATAATCAGAATGTATAGTACTTGGCTGATGCCATACCTTAATATCAAACAAATGCCAACGCAAGGAAGGCATAAACTTATCTAAATCAAATGCAGACACAACAGAATCAAAAATTTCTTCTGAAGTTTCCTTGTCTGGTGTATAATCATCAATTATATTTGGCTTACTGTATCTTTTTTCATAGTCACCAGCATCAATTGCTGAATTAATTTTTGATACTAAGGAGTCGCTAATAACATTCTCTTTTATCATAAAGTCCATATCATCATCTTTTGTAAAACGAGGCCCTAAAGAGTGTGCGAACTCGTTTCTAAAAAAATCTATTAACTTGGGCTTCCATATCTTGTAAAAGTCATTGGTTTCCATAATATTATTTACTCTATCCCCAACCCCAGTTTAGCTTTGTTTATTAAATAGTTTCTTACAAAGCCAGAACGTACAATATCGCCTATTGTAAATTCATTACAGTTAAATTCGTCCATTTCTTCCAAGATACGCAAGAAATCATGGAGTCCATTTTTTTCATTTTGTTTAACAAGATCAGTTTGATCAAAGTCTCCACAAAATATAATTTTTGAATCCTGGCCAACCCTCGTTATAATAGTATCCAATTCGTGGAAATTTAAATTTTGACACTCATCTACTATAATAATAGCGTTGTCAAAAGTCAATCCCCTTAGAAAAGATGTTGACAGAAAAAACAAACTTCCCTGCCCCTTTAACCTGTCATACAGAGTATTAAACTGTTGTTCGTTAGGCTGTTCAAACATAAACTGTACCATGTTCTGATATGGTACTTGATAAAGAGCGGCCTTATCTTCCTCATCCCCTGGCAAGAATCCTATTTCTCTTGTTGGTATTAATGAACGAACAATAACTACTTTATCATAGGGCTTTTTCAGATCAAACACATCTTTTAAAGACAGATAAAGAGAAATAAATGTCTTGCCCGTCCCAGCTGCGCCAAAGAGAAACTGGTTTTTTCCCTTTTTCCAAGTAGCAAAAACCTGTTTTTGCAACTCTGTTATTGGTTTGACATTAACTAATAATGAACCATTTAGTTCCTTAGATTTTTTATTTGCCATACTATATCCTTAATATTTTATTTATGACCTAAAGTTTTGCCCTTTTTCGCAGAAAATCCAGTTCTAGCCACCCTTTCGGCATGTTTTTCTATTGTTCTACGAGTCTTTATTTCCTTATGAGTCATGGTACTGCCACCAAACTTATCTGCTAAGGGACTGTTTGGATGAGATGCAGCAATACGTTGCATGTTCTCTGTAAACCCACCATCTACTTTAGGCCCAACACCCATAAGATGATCACCAGCTATAGCAACTGGCTGAATTATTTGTTTAATTTGTGAGTTTGCTTCCAGAAATTTTTCTTTTTTGGCCATAGACAAAAATTCATCCCACTCTATACCTGTAGTTTCGTTAAAAAATGTGTATGTCGGCATTATAAATTAAATTCTAATTGTTTGGGTTTTGAGTTTCTTAGTTCTGCAATCCGTTTTTTAAAAACGGTTGCCGAAAGTTCTGCAATCCGTTTATAGGAATTTTGCAATTGTTCTTGTAACTGCTGGATTTCAATTCTTAATAACATATTTTCACCTTCTAAATCCCCGTTGGAAGTATCTAGGAGTGGTTTGGTGCGTTCTTCTCTTGTGCGTCTTACTATGTAACTGGTTCGATCTTCTCTCATAGCAGCAATCTCCGTTGAATCTAGTAATACCATAATATTTATGTCTCTTTCATTTTCTAAGTTTCCATCTGTAGAAGATGTGGTCTTGAATTTCCACCGTTTTCTGTTTTGTTTTTGCCCAGCCAGGTGTTACAGAATCTGCATGGTAAAACAAAGCACCATCTGTAATATCTATGAAAGGTATAGTTGAATGTAACCAACCTATAGCGTAATTTAAAAATCTTTCATATGTTTCTAGGTCTTTAGGTTTGTCACTCAACCCATCACAATACCAAGAAAATTGACAACGATTTTTAACAGGATAATATTTGCGTTCTTTTGGGGGCAGAATTTTAATTTTTCGAGTCTTCCAACTTTCTCTGGTCGGCCCTTGTTTGATCACCCCACATATTGTGTTGGGAAATCTAGAATCTCTGACCCTATTAAAAACTACAGCGGTGACAGCAAGTATTCCAGCCGATCCTTGGTTTCTTGCTTCATAATACATATTTTGTGCAAGACAAACAGCTTTATCAACATCAACAGGCTTTGGTGATATTTGAGATGCTGTTGTAGTTGGCGAAACTAAAATTAGTCCCGCTAGAAGTGTAGCATACAATTTCATCAGACTTTTCTGCTGGTAGTTCTCACGGAATTGGATTCAAGTTGTAAAAAATAACAATCACTATTTTCTATAAATCCCTCAATTATATCACGCCGGACATCAACAGGCAAATGTGCTTCAAGATCACATCTATAACATCTTTGAGAACCAATTAACGCATCGGATACAGTTGAGGGATTTAATAATGTATTACATTCCGGGCAACGCCAAGGTTCATCCATCAGGACTATCTCCACATTCACCTAAAATTTCGATTGCGGTTTTTTCAACAAACTTTTTGTCATAACCCGGCATTACCGTTTTGACATATGCATCAACATCGCCAGCACACTTTGCACCACTTTTAACGGCAGTTGCAACAGCATCTTCCATGTCCATCGCCCAATCTTTCATTCTACCCATAAATAACCTCTTCTTTCATAATTCAACATTCTTGATATATTAATTTACGCCTGATGCAGTACCTGTGGCCTGTGGATATGTAGCACCTTCGATAACCATAAACTCATCATTCCAATTAAATGCTTCTTTAACTACATTTGTTGACAATCCCTTGTACATTTTATGCAGAGATTTATCCTTAGCAGCAACCAAGAGTTCTGCTTCGTCTGGATGTAGGCCTTCCAATAACTGAACAAACATGGCTTCACGTTTATTCTGAGACAAAGCGTTATTTCCGCCTCTAACGTAGTTATACAATTTTCTTGCTTCCCATGCAAGGTCTGTATGTTCTGTACCTTCTGGCGCATCGTTTGGAATATAAGGAACATCCCCCTCTGGTAACAGCCACACAACATTAGGATCATACGATGATTTTATTACTATGCGTAAAGCATCTGTATTGTGTTCTTTTAGATAAGATACCTTACCTTTTTTGGTTTTGATTTTACCTAGTTTAGTTAAAACCTCTGAAAATAGAGGTGTATATGTAGAAATTGGCATTTAGAATTCTCCTATCGAATCAGTGAGGGTTTTCAACCTCTTCTCTATAAAATAATTTAATAAATTGCTACGGTCACCTTCTGGTGCATCTTTATATGCTTTAAGACAATCGTGAAATATATTGTTAGGACTTTTGGTTAAGTCTATTAATTTTTCATTTCTCTGAAAGTTTCTTTCCACCTCACCATTGGGAAATCCAACGTCAAGGAATTTTTCTATTTTCTTCTTACCTAATGGACGTTGACGTAATCCATCTGTAAAAGTATGATCTGGGGAAAGTACATTTGGCACTCCATCACTGGAGTCACCGTTCAATATATGTTCTTTTAGATATTGTTTAGGGTCTTCCCCATTAACAAATTTTTTGGTAATAGGGCTGTATTGTGTAACATTGGTATACTTCTGCAACTGAATAAAGTCTTTATCACCAGAGAGAATCAATGTCTTACCATTGTCAAACTCTAATTCAAGACATAAGGCTGCAATTATATCATCTGCCTCTGCACCATATACCTCTAAAACTTTATATGGAAGATTTTCTTTGATTTCTGCTTTGATGGTATTCAGGCATTCAAAAATAGCATCCCAATTCTTACTGTCCGTTGCTCTTTTAGTACGTCTACTAGCCTTATATTGAGGAAAGTAATCACGGCGCCAGTAATGTTTGGAATCATAACACAAAACTAATTCACCAAATTCAGAAGAAAATCTGGTACGATACATACGCAACGAATTTAGTATCATGTGCCGAACTGTGTTATCCTCCGGCCGGTCGAACTTGGTCATGTGCAAATGCATCATAACATTGGCTAGGGATATTTGATTCATGTCAACTAATATCATTATACCACCATGTGAGCATTATATGGGGAAATGGGTTATGAAACTTCGGGGCCATCATCATCATCCTTTATTTGTTTTAGAAAAAGTTCAATTTCTTCTAAATTCACTGCTGTAGTTGGTGTATCATCAGCTTCAATTGTAAGGTCTACAAAGTGTTCTGCAAAGTCCTGTAGCAAATGTTCAAAACCCATATCTCTATATATACTTGCTTTCACTGCTTCTATAATTATCCCGCAATCACGGATAAAGTCGTTTTCATTAACATCAATGCCATTCTGGCCTAAGGTGTGTATCAATTGAACCATAACATTCTTTAACAGATCATCTGCAAAAGCAAGGTCTTCTTGCACTTGTATTACATCAATATCAGGCTGATTTACCTCTTTTTTCCACGGGCCGTGTATTACGTTATCTTTTTGTTGACTTGGCATTTTTCATTTCCTCATCTTCGTTATACATTTCTTGTGTATATACACAACCTAACAGAGGATACCACACACCCACATCAAATTTCAGTTCACCTTTATTTGGGCCATACCAATAATATCCCTGTGCTATGCATCGTCTGCTAATCTTTTTGTCCATGTATTCACCATAGAAATCATCAACCCAATCACCATCTCTAAGGTATTTCTTCATGTTACGAATATAAGCTTTGCTTTCAGCTACTCTAGATACCGAACCTTTAATTTTATTTCGGAGATTTGCACGTTCAGCTTTCAAAATCTCTTTTTGAGTTTTGATCCACAACTTCACTTTCTTAGGGTGTAGTTGATGGTCGTTTGGTAAATCTCTTAAAGATGTGTGTATACTAGATAGACCATACTCAGGGTTTTTCGCAGCCCGTGCCTCTCTGGCTTTCTCCAGACGCTTTGCAGCTGCAACCCTCTGTTTCTCTGTCATGGGTTTACGGGGTTTTCGAACTTTCTTAGGCGCTTCCCAAGAAGAATTATCCGTTAGAACCTGTAGTTTACGTTTAACCATAACACTATTTATCATCTAGTAACCTTGTTCATCCATACGTTTCTGTAGAGCCCTTTGGGTTCTACGTTTTGCAGCTGCTTGAGACTTTCTACGTTTTTCACCTTTGGTTTGATGAAATTCTCGATTTCTCAATTCATTGAAAATACCATCTTCTTGTATTTTCTTTTTTAAAACCCGTAATGCTTTTTCAACATTGTTATTACGAACTTCTACATACAAACCTTTGTATTCTTTCTCATATTCTTTTTTCAACAAATTTCTCCTTAATATTTTTGGTGCTGGAGGATGGAATCGAACCACCGTCTAAGGTTTACAAAACCCTTGCTAAGCCCCTCAGCTACACCAGCTAGTTATACAATTCTTTCAATTCCCATTCACCATTAACTTTACAAGCAGTCCCTTTTAGTTTTTTAGCTTTGCCTCCAACCTGTACATCTGATACAAATTCTCGGCAGCTGCCTTGTGTGGCTGTTGGTTTTGACCGAACAGATACTTGTCCACGATTGTAGTTTGTATATACCCCATCTGGATTATTATTAAGAGCATATTCTAATCTGGCCGCAGCGTGCATTTCATCTACTTTATCAAAAGCAGAACCAATTTGATGACCTATAACCAAACCAATTATACCATAAGTAGCTGCAACTAAGGGACTTTTTGATGCTCCTAGATATGATCCTACAGCAGCACCCCCAAGAGCACCTATCATAGATTTTCTTTGAATCATAGGTTTAGGGGCCCAAACACCTCGGCCAGGCAAATAGTAATCTTTAGATGTACATCCAGTTATAGGTGAACATCCTAAAGTGGGGTTTATACCTGACGGCATGAAACACCCACTTAGGGAAAGTCCAACGATAATTAAGGTAGAACTAAGCTGTAGGTTTTTCAATTATCACCTTTGGTTTGATAATCTTTTCCAGATTTTTAAGTGACTCACTTTCATCCTTTTTTTCTGATTTTTCAACTTCTCTTTCGAGCTCTTC
>PBQF01000052.1 GCA_002724975.1 Parcubacteria group bacterium | reverse complement strand
CGTGCTCAACAACGACGGCTTGTTTAAAACCCGTAAATGCCCGTTTCCCACTTGTTTGCCGTAATTCAAGTGCCTGACGGGCCTTTTTACACCACTCTCCTAGAAACAATAAATCTTGATTAGTATAATCAAGATCTTCTAATGCAGTTGTCACTAATATTGTCATTATAGTTGACGTTCCATCAGTTTTGATAACATTGAACTACGGATCTTTCTTTGAACGTAAATTCATAATCTGTTTTCTGAGAAACAAATAAAACTTGCTATTTTTATGTATGAAAAGCATGTATTGCAAAACTATTGATGAATTGACGTACTTAAAGTGACTTAACCCTGCAGACACTAATGCTTTATAATAATAGACCAAGCAATAAGGATTAACACTGGTTGATTTTTTAAATATGATATCAATCACCATAGATAACCCGTCCTTTGTTACACCCTTTTTATTTGCTAAATAACATAGTCCGACAAATAGGTCATATATGTCCTTTATTGGTTGATTTTCCTTCATAAAGTAACTGGATACATCAAGTTTCTTTATAAGATTTTTATCAGAAATATAATATTGAGCATACTCTCTTGCAATTACAATGGAAGATTTTATTATGTCTCTTTTATCTTCAGATGCTTGGCCTGGGTGCACCCTATATCTAAGAAGAATTTCTGGAATATTCCCTATGTTTAAACAATCAATAGAAATCCTTTTCCATAAATCATAGTCTTCAGCAGCAACATCTCGATAACCATATTTTTTAAATACAGAAGATAATCCGAAAGCTGTTGGATGAGCTAATGGAGACATAAAAAGCATAGCAAAATTAGTATCTTCTTTTGTGATAGGATATGTGACAGTTCCACTAGTTGAGCTAAACATCTCAATAGAGGAGCCGCAAACTTGCAAATCATTCTGCTTCAGATATTTCAGCTGTTTTGATAATCTTTCTGGAAAAGATATATCATCTGAATCCATTCTTGCAATATATTCACCTTTTGCATAAGAAATTCCTTTATTTAATGAAAAAACAATCCCTTTATTTTGCTCATTAATTAATAGTTTTAACCTATTATCATCAAATGTCCTTACAACTTCTATTGTGTTATCAGAAGATCCATCTTCTATTACAATTACTTCAATATTTTGATATGTTTGATTGAGCATACTATCAATAGCTTCCTCAATATAATTAGCAGAATTATATGCTGGAATAATTACTGATATACACTCTTGTTCAATAATCATATTTATTATAACCTACACTGATCTTTTAATGGTTAGAATAATATCGATTAACCGCACTGGTAACATCATTTTTGCTATACTTTTCCATTTAGAGGATGTAAGAGCAGTCACAGCCAATCTTCTTCTCTTAACCTCATGCTCATCAAAGTCAGGCGTAACAATAGGAATAAAATGGGCCGTACTCATTAATCGTTTATTAACTAAAAAATTAGTATAGTTAGGATCTGTAAGAATTCCCTCTTCAAAACATCTTTTTGTCAGTTGAGTTCCAGGATATGGTTGTGCATTATTAGCACAAAGTATCATATTACTTCCAAAGCTACGTAAGCGTTTCAAAAAAGTCACACAGTTATCAAAACGTTCTCTGGTTTCACCTGGATAACCAATAATCACAAACACTTGAAACTCTGGTATTTCATACTTAGCTAATAGTTTAACAACTTTTTCCATTGTTTTTAACTTTACTCTCTTCTTCATTATTTTTAGCATATTTTCATCGCCATGCTCCAGAGCCAATGTTAAAGAAGTACAATTAGATTTTTTAATTAATGAAATTAGTTCTTCATCAAGTGTTTCAATGTCAACTCCATTAGGTGTATTCCAGCTTAGCCCTGCACCTTCTTTATTTAGCTCTATTATTCCTTTAAGTATTTCTATCACTCGAGGTTTTTTAAGAGTAAAGTTATCATCTTCTATTTCTAATGTTTTAACATTAAATTTGTCTACTAACATCTTAATTTCTTCTAGCACCTTAGAAGCTGACCTAGCTCTAAAACGTCTTCCGTATACCGGCTCTATTGAGCAAAACTCACATGTAAAAGGGCATCCTCTCGAAGTTACAAGAGAAGCCGTTTTCCCTCTCCCCATTCTTGGAGAGATAGTAAAATATCTTTCCATATCCGGCAATTCATAATCTGGAAAAGGAAGATTATCCAATTCATTTACCGTTGGAGCCCCTGGATAATTAGGCAATATTTCTTTTCTAGGTGAGTAAACTCCCATAATTTTACAAGGATTTTTACCAAGTGCCATATCTAAAATAGCCGTTTCTCCCTCACCAACAACTATATAGTCAACAGAAGATGTTAAAGCTAGTTCTGGTTGAGTAGATGGATAAACTCCCCCCATAACCAGCAATGCCTCAGGAAAACTAGCTTTAATTAATTTAGCTATGTCATGTACAATAGGAGCTAATTGACTAAAAGGAGATGAAATTCCAATTATTGCACTCTCTTTTGGAATTGCTGACACAATTTCATCTAACTCTAATCCAACAATATATCCATTTGAGTATGTCTTAACATTATCGAAACCTTGCATTAAAGAGTCAATAATACAAACATCATGAAATCCTTCTTGTTTCAAGTAAGCAGATAAACTTCTAACACCTAAACATTGAGAAAATACTATTTCTTTTTTAGAAGGAAAAAGAAAAGGAGGATTGATTAATGAGATTTTCAAAGTTTAAATTTCTATTTGTTAACAAAATCCTGCTTGAACATAAAATATAATACAAAGTATAAATGACTTTAGAGATTTACTCTTTAGTTAGTAATTGTTTTTATAATATTTTTAGAAAAGAAGTCAGCAGAATATAACTCTATGTGAGGGGCTGTTAGAAATTCTTCAATTGCACTGATATATTCTGTGTACTCTTTATCTGAAATTCTACTTATATAACTATATAGTTCGCTAATATTATCAAAGTCCTGAAAGTTTATAAAACACTGACCTGGAACATGTTCTGCAATATCAGGACTTCCATAATAAATCGGTATTGATCCAGATATCATCGAATCAAATATTTTCTCGGTTATATATCCAGATAATGATCTAGCATTCTCAAAACAAATTGAAAACTTGTATTGAGCCATTACTTCAATTTTTGTTATTGCAACTCCCTTATAACATTTATAAGTATCTTTTTTACTTTTTGTAAATATCTTAGACCTATTCAAGATTCTCAATGGCTTAGGAGATCTAATATATCTTTTATCCCAATCATATCCATAAAGATCGAAATCGTCAGATCTATTAGTGTTAAACCACTCCACTACCGATTTACGTGCTGAGTACAATTCTAATGGATGCGTGTGATATTTATTAGATGCGATCATAACACATAATTTTTCTTTTTTTATATTATGGTATTGCTTGTAGTTTTTCAAATTATTATCAGTATATGAAAAAAAACATGGCATGTACACAGCATTTGTCATCGTCTTTAATACACTACCTGTCCATGTAAATAAATAATCGAACAAATCATGATAAGACTTCTTATAGTTCCATGGTTTTATAACCTCACACTCGGATAATAACGCAATTTTTATTGACTTAGATATTACCTTATTTTTTATAATGGACTTTTCTTTAGGTATATCAATAAAGATCACGTGCGTAGGACTAATATCATTTTTTATGTATTTTTCATACCTATCAACACTAGCACCTATACTAATCAGATCATCATATAATCTTCTAACAAAGAAATTCCCATCATCACGATTAAAGGGATGCCCTGCATCCCTACCAGATTCAATTGTTGTATCAGTAAAATAATCATGTTCTTGATCATAATCCTTACAATAAACTGCAATACTTAAGTTTGTTTTTTCCTCAGTTATATTGGTAATCATATTTACTCTATATTATGTAGTTAGCTTTCCATTTGAAATAATTTACAGCTATTATTTGTAGTCACAAGTCTATAGTTATCTTGTGTCTTCTACATAATCAAGTATAAATTCAGCAAAGCTAAAAGAACTAGTAAATGCAGGTGAAATTGCATTTAAAATATGTACACTACTATTCGTTTGCTCAATGATATAATCCATCTCAACATAACCTATTTTTGTGTTAACTAATTGCAGACGAATTCCCACTTTATCACTAGGTATCAAATCTTCAGTTCTCAGATAAGCCATTAATTTCTGAGCTGATTTAACGAACCATGGTTTCAGATATTTCCTAATTTCCGCATCGACAAATAGCCTATAATTACTTTTATTATTTAGTTACATGCTTGCTAACTCGGAACCAAATTTCAGGCCCTCTGCTAACTCAATTCCTTTTAAAACACCATAATTTTCACGACCAAGTAGGGATTGCCGTAGGACCAACATAAACCTCACCATTGATTACTCTTGTCAGATGTACCCCAAGAAATGGGAGTTTGATATCTGGCACAGGATATATATTACTCTTTACCATGTGATCACTTTCAGACCTTAACTTATAAGATCCTTTTAAAACTTACCATTGTGTAATCCTCACCTTTTCCAAATAGTTTTGCTACACGATCGGCGTGTGCACCTGCACAATTATAGACGTAACCGTAGGATATTTTTCTGTTTTGTGTTGATACAGTTTTCTCTTGTTCATTCTGCTCCAACAATGGAAAGCTTAATTCAAATTTAACATCTTGCTCTTTTAGCAATGAATAAAGTTTTTTTGCCACGGATTTACTATCACTCACTGCAGTATCTGGACTATAAATACCTGTTCGGTAGGGTGACGCATGAGTTTCAATTTTTTTGATCACCTGCTCATCTATTCGTTTTACTTTTATACTGTTGTCTTCAGCATTTGTTAATAGACGGTCAATGCTAGGCAGATCAGCCTAAGAAGTTGCGATGATAATTTTGCCTGAACGGTTACAAGCAATACTGTACACCTTAGCAAACTCCTGCATCTTTTCTGCTCCCGAGGAGCGAACTTTTGCCTATAGAGTGTCACTACCATAGTAAATTCCGGAGTGCAGTACCCCGCTATTTCGACCACTTGCGTGTAAGCCGACTTCAGGTTCTTTTTCTAAAATAGTGATACTTGCTGATGGATGTCTCTTTCTTAGCTCCCAGGCAATGGCTAAGCCGATAATTCCTGCACCTACAATCAGGTAATCAGATGAGTGACTCATTATAAAATTACTCTAGTCAACTAAACATTTCCATAACGACTATTTTTGATCATAGTGTATCCTTTGATTAATTCACAAATTCCACGATCTAGAGAGAATTCTTGCTTAAATCCTGTCGCTTCAATTTTCTCATTAGAGACGATATAGTTGCGCTGATCTGGGTCTTTACCTACCTGCTCATCAATAAAGATAAATTCTGGAATCTGTTTTTGAATATGCTCACAAAGCTCCTTTTTAGAAACATTAGCATCAGATAGTCCAACATTATAGATCTCGCCTTTCATTGTGTCATGATTATTTAATGCGTGCTGAAATACTCTGGATACATCTCTTACATGGATAAAATTGCGCTTAAAATGGCTCTCAAATAAAACAACGAAATGATCATTCACTGCGCGATAGGTAAAATCATTCACTAGTAGATCAATACGCATACGAGGCGACATACCAAACACTGTTGCCAAGCGAAAACTAATTGCATTCGGGTGATCCATTAGATGTTTCTCAATTTCAACCTTCTCAATTGCATATTGTGAGATTGGCCTTAAAGTTGACTCCTCGTTACAGTAGTTATCTTTATCTCCTGTACCATATGCACTGTTAGTTGTAGGCATTAAGACTATCTGGTCTTTAGAAAGAAGTTTTAGCATTAACTCAATAGCATCATGATTAATCGTTGTTGCACCAATGGGGTCAAGGCCACAGAGTGGTGCACCAACTAGAGCAGCCAATGGTATAATAACATCCACATTCTTCATCAGAGTTTCCATAGTCTTTTCGACACGAATATCTCCTTCAACAACTGAAAAGTTAGGATGGTAAGCACAGTGATTTAGACTGGTTTGCTTAAACATAAAGTTATCTAAAACCGTCACCTTATGCCCTGCAGCAAGTAAATCAGGCACCATAGTTGATCCCAAATAGCCTGCTCCTCCCGTTACTAAAATATTGTATATCATTACTTATCCTTATTTATATAAGCTAGTCTCTAATTCCATGTGCAACAATAATCGTATAGGGTGTTGCCACTAACAGATCATACAACCTGTCAACACCCCCATCTTTCTACAGCGCATAAATAGAAAACTGGCCGAACTGAAAAGGCAGAGTAGCATCAGGAAGATAGCTAATATTCTTGGTGGTTCTCACTGCACAATCAGTAGGGAGATCAAGCAATCTCCTGACCCGTCTAACTTATCATGTGAAAGCGGCCAATCAGGCAGCCAGTACCTGAAAAAGGTGCTCTGCACGCAGAAATAAACTGATTCCAGGGACTGTTCTATGGGAAGTGGTAATGGCCTTGATCATGGCTGACTGGTCCCCGGAGCAGATTGCTGGCAGACTGAGGCGGATGAACCCCGATAATCCATCCAAACAAGTTTCTCACGAGTATATATATATGCCGCCCACTATGCCCTTCCAAAGGGGGAGCTTCGCAAGGAGTTGATAGAATCTCTCCGTCAGGGCAAGCAGCATCGTCGTCCTAGAAGCCGTGGAACTGACCGTAGAGGACAGATTCCTAATATGGTCAGTATCCATGACCAGCCTACTGAGGTAGAAGAGCGGTAGGTACCTGGCACTGGGAGGGAGATCTCATCAAAGGAGCCAGGAACCAGAGTGCAATCAGTACCCTAGTTGAGCGACAGAGTCGATACCTGCTGATGGCCAGGATGGATGGGAGTGATGCTCAATCTGCCCTGCAGGCCAGATCGATTCCAATTTTCCTGATTGCTCGTTTTTCGTTATCCTTGCTCATGGTCTGCTCCATCACCTTGTCGTTTGGTCTTACATAGAAGCCGTTATCAAAGTCATCATTGTATGACCTTGAGGGATGGGGCGAACCATTCCATTATTATATGAATCTATGTCCTTATTGTAGCAAAATTGCTTCTGCGCTAAGATAATCTGCGGCTACGCCGATATCAATAAATTTACCAAAAAATTGCATACCAAATAACTCACCACCACTAGACATAAAATCAGGTAGCAAATCATCCTCTAATGAAGTTTTTTTTCCCATATTTTTTGTAAATTTATTGACTACTGAAGGATTTATAAGGTATACACCCCCATTTGCTAAACTATTCATATTTAATGATTCTGATTGCATAGATAAAATACGTCCTCTTTCATCTATCTCAACCCCCATATAGCGTTCTGCTTGATTCATCCTATAAAGTGAAAGAGTCCACTCTGATTTTTGTTTTTGATGAAAAGCATTCAGATCACTCAAAACTACTTCAAAAAATGTATCCCCGTTGAGAACAATGAATGGCTCAGTTAAATCTTGAGCTGCATTCAACATCCCGCCTCCAGTTCCCAATGGCGTATCTTCAACCGCATACTCGATAGATACATTACAATAGCTGTTACCAAAATGGTTAACAATTACTTCTTTCATATATCCAACAGAAAGTACAAAGTGATCTATACCCTGCTTTATCCAATAGTCCATTTGATATTCTAAAAATGGGCGATCGAGAATAGGAGCCATGGGTTTAGATAAATTTGGAACCGTTTCTCTTAAACGTGTCCCTAGTCCCCCAGCAAGGATAATAGCCGTATGCACTGATGAATTAATTACATTGATCTCTTTTTGATAATATTGGGTTATTAATTGGCCACCAAATATTATATTCTGGATCATTATATTTGATAGTAAATTGTTCACCTGGTGAATAGTATTCAGACTGTTTGTACTGAAAAATAGCTTTTTTACTTAGTATAAGATGCCCATTAGCGTGATTTGGAGGTATTAAAACTTGTTTTTTATTATTGTCTGATAAAACAAAAGATTCCCATTGTTTATATGTTGAAGATCCTTTATCAAGATCAAGTACCACTAAGTAATATTTTCCAAAGGGACAACATACTAACTTCCATATTTTATCGTCTCCATGTAGACCTCTTAATACGTTCTTTGTAGACCAAGAATAATCATCTTGAACAAAATCAACAGAAATACCTTTGTCAAAATACAATTTTTTATTATACGTTTCTACATACTCACCTCGAAAATCTTCGAATGTATCAGTATGGGTGACAACTTTTACTTTACTTAACTTACTATCTTCAACAATCATTATTTAACTTCCCTCTCATAATATTATTTTTAAATAACATATGCAGTTACGGTTGCTTTGTCTTAAAAATAATCATTCATTTAAAGGTTTAAATATAGTTATTCATCGCCACTAATCTTTCTTATCAGGGATTGTGCATCTATTCCATGGAGTTTTTGGTTTGCTTCTCTTCCTCCATATTCATATACCCATTTATGATCCATAGCTAATAGTTCAATCTCTATTGGAGTTGGATTTGACATTTCAAGAACATATGAACCCAATCCACCAGGCAAAAAATTTTCTTCTAAAACATAGATTTTCTTTATACCAACCTCTATAAGTGAATCAAAAAGTTTCTTGATATTACATGGTATTTGGTATACATCCACAACTAATATTTTAACTTCTTTTGAAACATTAACCGCCACTTTATTCATATATCCTGTTGTAATAATTGCAGAAGACACATCTTGATTACTGTTTTCATCTATAATTCTAAATCCAGATTTACTATCAAACTGTTCCTCAGATAGTTCATTTGTAATATGTCTATCTAATCTAACGTAATTTGGTACAGTTAGCTCTATCGATTTTTGTGCGACTGTCTTTGACATAGTGTTATCGCTAACACTATGAATCAACATACCTGGAAGAGACCTCATCACAGCAACATCTTCAAATAGATGGTGAGTTGGACCGGAGTCATCATAACTAAAGCCAGCACCTACCCCTACAATAGTAATTGGCAATCCCATTATTGAGCAATTCACTCTAATTTGTTCAAAGCATCTAAGAACCATAAACGATGCAATTGCATAAACAAAAACTTTTTTCCCCTTCATAGCAAGGCCTGCAGCAACTGATATAGCATTTTGTTCCGCAATACCTACATTTATAAATCTATGTGGGTATTTAACTCTAATTTCATCAAAAACAGGTGTACTCATATCTACTACAACTATAACAATATCTTCATCATGAGCCATCTGAACTCCTACTTCACTCCAGAAAGCATCTCGTTGACTTAGTTTTTGATTTAAAATTACATTTTTTGTATCTTTACCCATTGTTCTTCCCTAAGTCTTTTCTACAAGCAACTATATCTTCAATGTTAATCGGTGCCCCACCATGCCATAAGGGCTGGCAGGAAATATGATCTATTCCTTTACCTTTAATAGTATCAGCAATAACTACCAATGGTTTATTTGATCTTCTAGCATTTAATCCATATAAAGCTTGCATCAATTCTTCGATATTATTTCCATTAACTCTCTTAACTTTCCAGCCAAAGCTTCTCCATTTTTCATCAATCGATTCAAGAGCTAAAAAGTCCTCTGTAAAGTCAATTGCACACTGGTAATTTCTATCTACAATTGCAACTAGATTATTTAAATTATTATGTGATGCAAACATTGCTGCCTCCCATATTGACCCCTCATATAACTCTCCATCACCCAGCAATGTAAACGTAAGGTGAAGATCGTGGTTCAGTTTTGCTCCTAAAGCTATACCAACAGCATTTCCAAACCCCATACCAAGAGAACCACATGTGATTTCTGCTCCTGGGACTGATTTTTGAAGATGAACACCAAACATTCCATCCGATTGTGCAAACTTTTTCATTTCAGATTTATCAAAGTAGCCACGATCTGCAAGAACAGTATATAACATCGGACTTGCTTGACCTTTACTTAAGATAAATCTATCCCGATCTTCTAAGTCTGGTTCATTTGGATTATGCTTCATTATGCCTCCATAAAAAAGAGCGGTCATAATATCTGTACACGATAGGGATGATGTAACATGGCCATCACCAGCACCAATACACATTTCCAGCATATCAGTTCTCAGTTGATGTGCTTTTTTTTCCAAAAAATTAACCTTCGCCATGTCTATCACACTCAATCTCCTAATAATTTCCGTTTAAGTATTATGTCTGTCATAGTCTCAATATTCTTTCTTTGTTTAATTCCATACTTCTCTTCAACTTTTCTTAGAAACGGCGGGTAACTATGGTAAGCTGACCAGGCCCAGTCACGAAATTCTAACACTTCGGCTGATGTTAACTGACTTGTTGGCAATGGTAGTGTCTCATATGAGTGAAATGAATACCCCTCATATGAATCAGGTAGGGGGATATCTTTATCTAAAGCTTCTTTGTATAGTTCAGAGCCAGGTAACGCCATTGTTGCATACGCATTCCAGACAATTGTGCACAACTCTAAACTTAATGTAAATGTTTTTGTCATAGATTCATAAGTATCATTTGGAAGCCCAAACATATAATTAGCAATTATTTCAATATCATTTTCATGGCAAATATCTATTACGCTTTTAATGTCAACATCTTCAAACTTACCTTTTGTTACTTCTAATCTTACTCTCATGTCTCCACTTTCAATACCAAGGCACAACCATCTAATTCCAGCCTTTCTAATTAATTTTAGCTGCTTTACATCATTAACAGTATCGATTCTAGAATAAGCCCACATATAAAGTTTATTACCAAGACCTCGTTTAATAATATTTTCGCAAAAGGGAACGTAATATTTTCTATTAAGTAAAAACATTTCATCTGCTAATCTGATTCTTATTACTCCCATTTTATATAGTTTTTCTATTTCATGAACAATAAAATCTGGGCTCCAAAACCTCATACCAGCATAATTTGATGCAATGCCAATATCTGCATTATCATTTTTATTCAAGATATTTACCATGCAAAATGAACATCTAAACTGACATCCCAATGATGTATAAATTGCAGCAAATGGCGATCTTTTTTCATGGTTATAACCAGAATGCCAAAAGTGGCATTTGTACAAATCCAATGGTTTATGTTTGTACGGCAACAAATCCCATGAATACCCTGGTAGATCCAGATCCATTCTACTCTGGGGAACAAGTTTCTCTGGAGGATTTAGCATATCATCATACCCAATACCCTTAATTTCTTGTAATGATTTACCACCTAATATATTTCTAAGAGCATAAACTCCTTCGTTAGTTAGTACTATATCTACAGATTTCTCTTTTAACACTTCGTATGGGAGTGCAGAAACATGAGATCCTACAAATATAATTGTGATATTTGGAAAGTTCTTTTTAACAATATCTGCAAATTCTAATGCCCCTCCCATCATCATGGTACCAGAGTTCGGATTTGGTCCGTACACAACTATACAAATATACTTCGGATTCTCCAATTTGATTCTGTTTACAATAGAGTCTGTTTTTTCAATATTCAAATCAGAAATTCCAACATTGTATTCTACTGATCGGCATGATTCTGCTAATAATAATGCCCAAGTAGGAGTCTCAATTGGCGAGTATTTGTTCGATAGCTCTTGGTATATTTTTCCGCCTGTTGGTGGAGCTATAAATAAACAATCTAGTGTGCTCAAATTGTCTCGCCACAAAAATAAATATAGTTAGAAATATCCATCTAATATTTCTGCATTAATATCAATCGTGAAAACCATTTGATTTAGATAATACAACTTGGGATCCACTATATTCAAAACGGAATGGCACATAAACAAGCTTAGATAATGCATTTCTTATCTTATCCTGATTATTTGGATTAACAAATAGCAATAAAAAACCACCGCCTCCAGCACCAAGTATTTTTCCACCTATTGCGCCAACATCTCTAGCCGTTTTATAAATATCATCAATGTCTTGACTAGTTACTTTTTCTGACAGTGATATTTTATATGTCCATGCTTCATGAAGCAGTTGTCCAAACTCCTGAATCGGGATTTTTTTGTCTCTAAGAATGGAAATCCCTTCATCAACCATATCCCGCATCCTTAGAAGTTTAGAATGGTTGTTGCCAAAATTTGATACTTTACTCTTGGCAATTTCAGATGCAATTCTTGTTATTCCTGTAAAAAACAACATCAAGTGATCATTTAATTGTGTTAATCGCGTATTACTGATGACAAGAGGTACAACAGAAAAATCACTATCGCGATAAAATTCAATCTCATTCACCCCTCCATAAGCAGCAGATATCTGATCTTGCGAACCAACACACTCTTTAATTAAATCCTGCTCAACATGAATGGCAGTTTTGGCAAGTTTATATTTTTCAATACATTCTCCATTGAAAGCGCTTAGAGCATTCAACAGACCAACTGTAAATGATGAGCTTGATCCAAGACCAGATCTAGCTGGTAAATCTCCATCATGTTTTACCACTAACCCCTTTTTACAGTTATGGTAACGTAATACTTCTCGCACTGCAGGATGCTTTATATCATTAATATGATCTATATTTTCAATTCTCGAATATACTATACTGAACTTATGCTCAAAAAATGGTGGCAACTCTCTAACACTGATATAACAATACTTATCAATTGTTGCAGCAAGCACCTTGCCCCCATAGCTTTCATACCATTGAGGGTAATCTGTACCACCTCCAAAAAACGATATTCTAAATGGTGTACGTGTAAGAATCATATTTTTAGTTTTCTTAAATACAACCTATTCACGATATCCTACTCCCAAACGAATTTTTATCTCTATTAACACTATAATAATTAATCACGTATTTCTTAATACAGAAAAACAAATAAAAAACATTATATAACTATCAAAAAACTTGCCATAATAATAACTAATTTAATTACTATTTGGAGACCAAATGACCACTGAACAACTTTCTATAAATAAACTGCCTACTCCTGTTCGATACACATCATGAATAGTCACTATTCCCTCCTTCTCCAAAGATCTCAGTTTTGCAATGTAATTTTTCAAGTATCCTCTTTTTTCAGCATATTTTATTGACAAGTATTGCAATAAATCATCTTGATCAAGAGTATCAGACATAGGCTCAATATTTACAATGATTTTTGGCTTGTTCTCAATCCAGTAATTAATAATTTCATCCGTTTTTTCGCCTAATTGCTCTAACGCATGTACTGTATATACAGAAGAATCATGTTTTAACTTAACACTCCAGTCTGGGTTAAAATTATCAAACAAAACTCCATATAAATTATCATCATTAGTATGCTTAGATACTCTGTTAATCAGATTCACACCAGATTGAGTCCACTCCATTGAGTACAGATTTGCACTTTTATTTATATCTCTCAATTTAAGTAGGTTATGCCCTGTTCCTGCACCAAACTCATAGATATTGTCAGCATAAGCAAAATATTTTTCATGAATAAGATATAACATTAATGAAACTACTTCCAGTTCAAAGTCATCACTATCTGAAATCACAAAGTTACCACGCAATCTAGTAATATTTTCCTTATTGTAATATTTAGGTATCAGGGATTTTAAACTCTTTGTCTCAATATATTCTTGTAGATTTTCTTCCCACCCATCCTCCCACTGACCTTTTCTATGTTCACCAGAAACAACAAAATTTTCGGAAAGAAGATATTGACAAATTTTAAGTATTGACTTGTCTCTTTCTGTTTTTTCAGGATATCTATATACTAGCTTACGCGACTTCATCTTTTCTTTAATAAAACCAGATACTGTATCAATACTTGCATTTAACCCATAAAAATCATCTGTACTAACGGTGTGTAGCTTATTATGACTATTCATTTCTTTATTCCATATTATTTGCTTGCTTCAAAATATAAAATACTGTTGTTTTTCAACTTCTTTATTATCAAAATATATTATTCTATGTTGGTTTTTTAGCATAAATATGTATGCTATGATGATCACCTACTTTATACAAATTACTTGGCACCTTATCTGCCTCAACCAAACAAAAACCTGCCTGCAGAATAATCTTAGTCATTGACTCTTTATCGTACATCCAATAATGCTGAATTCCATGGTTTCCTGTAAACTCTATCAACCTATACATTAAACTACCTTGATTCTTCCTACTCAAAACAGTTTCAATTAATAATTCATCAGCCGCGAATTTATTACCAATATCTTTTGCATGAATATATTCCATAACAATTGCATTAAGGTCTGGAATAATAATATGTAATGTAGCGTCTGGTTTCAATACTTTAAAAAAACCTTTTAAAACAACGGTAACATCATCCCGATAAATATGCTCTAAAAAATGAGAAGAGACAATATGATCAACACTCCCACTTGAAAACCGCAAAGGCTTTCTACAGTTATATTTAACCATTTTAAATGTGGACTTAGATTCACGATAGCTATTTAATATATGATGATATTTAGAAGGAATTAGATATTTTAGTGCAGGATATAAAGATGATAGAGTAAGAAACATATGATTCTCAAGATTAATATAATCCTCTAAACCATAAACCCCACTTGCTACATTAACCCAAACCTTTCCAAATCTATTCTTACGAACTTTCATCACTTAATCAATTAGTCCTCAACAATCTCTTGGTAACTACGTTCACATGATATTTTACCTTCATCAAGTTCAAAGATTTTTGTACAATTACGCAGTGTTGTAAGGCGGTGTGAAATAATAATAACTGTAAGATCATTGCTGAGCCCATTAATCGCTTCCATCACCTTTGTCTCAGTCTCATTATCAAGTGCACTTGTCGCTTCATCAAAAACAATAATATCAGCCTTCTTATAAAGCGCTCGAGCAATACCAATACGCTGACGCTGTCCACCAGAGAGGCGTATTCCATTTTCTCCTATAACTGTATCATACTGATTATCCAAATTTTCTATAGTACTAGAAATATGTGCTAATTTTGCTGCCTGGCGTACTCGACTTTGATCAATTTTTTCACTTGGTATACCAATAGCTATATTCTCTATAATACTACCGTCTGCAAGGAAAATACTCTGCGGTACATGTGCAATATTCTTACGCCAATTACAAACATTAGATGAATCTATACTTATTCCATCTATTTCTATCTTACCCTCACTTGGTTGCAATAATCCCATAATAATATCAAGTAAAGTACTTTTACCACTTCCTGTTTCTCCAATGATACCTATCCGATCGCCTTTTTCTATAGTTAATTTAACATTATTTAAAACCAAATGAAATTTAGGCAGGTAGGTATATGAAATTCCATTCAGAACGATATCTCGATTAAAAGCAAGTGGATTTACGCCTAATTGACAAATGTTACTCTGTATATGTTGATTTAGATATTCAAGCACATCTACTAAAGAAGCTTTTGATGCCTGTAATTGAGACCAACTACTATAAGCAGCTTGTACAATAGGTAATAAACGTTGCGCACCGATCGCTAAGGCGCCAAGTGTTGGGAATACGATCACTATATTAGAATCAGATTTTTGTACTAAGTAAAATGCTACCACTGCAATTAAGGATATTCCTATAGATTCAATACCAAACCTAGGAGCATGTCTGATAAAGACACTATTACCTTCAACATAACGTTTTCTACGATCAGCATGGTGAAATTCTTTAATACAGGCATCTTGATTATTATCAATTATAACATCACGAATCCCGCCTATACTTTCTTGAACATATTTGACTACTTTAGGTGATACTTGCGATATTACTTTTCCGTTATACAGTAACCGGTCACGAGTCAAGCGAATAACAAGAGAATAAATTAATCCCACTACTAGTAAAGACGAAGCAGCAATAATTGGATCAACTATAACTAAAACCAATACTATAAAAAGAAACATAATTCCTGAAGAGAATAGTGTTATTATTGGATAAGTTGTGTCATAAATAACATGATGAACTTTCTCCGTAATTACGGATATTATCTCACTAGTGTTACGATTAATTTGAACTTCATATGGCTGATACAAAGTCCTCCGATATAAATCTCGACTAAGGTCAGTTCCGATAGCGAAATTTAAACGTACACTGGCCCAAAGAAACAACAACCGCATCACTCCTGAAAACAACGCGGCTACAATAAATAAAATCGTTACTGGAAATAATAACTGTCCCGCTTCAGTTAAGCCAAGCAACTGTATAAAAGGCTTTAACTCTGTATTATTAAAAACTTGCTCAGGGTCAGCTATAACACCTAGAAAGGGCAAAACTGCACCAATGGTAAATATCTCAGAAAAAGATGCAATGACTAACAAAATGAACAGCATCCCAAGTTGCACGCGCCTATGATGGGTAATGTGTTGCCAGAGAAGCTTCAAAAGAGATGAATATTTAGACTGAAGCATTATTAAGATAACGTGGATTCAAGCTTTTCTTAGATACTCTAGACTTTATGGAATAAATTTCTTCGATTGCAATGATAATGATTTATGAATAGGATGCTTCATGAAATTCTGCTGCCATAAATCTAGATCATCCCACGGAGGAAGGGAACAAGAATCTGTTTGTGCTTTTGTTAACATCTCTACTGTCCCTATATCCCTATGGATATTATTATTTTTCCATGTAGCAACTCTTCCTATGAAATGCGGAAGAACTTCTGTGCTGAAATCTGTAAGATGTGGATTTTCTTCTATCCACTTGAGTACTTCTGGTTCAACAATATAGACTGCTGCATTGGCCAATTTGCCTGGAGGGTTACTTACTTTTTCATGAAAATCTATCACAACACCTTTTTCATCCAACTCAACTATTCCACATGATGTTGGTATCTGGCATTCAAATATCATCATTGTTATCGCTGTATCAGGAGGACGCCTATTGTGATGATGGGAAATAAAATCTGAAAAATCACAACAACTCAAATTATCTGCATGTGCTATTAGCATTGTATTTTCTCGAAAAAAATCAGCATTTTTTCTTAATGTTCCTGCTGTTCCAAGAAGCTCTGGTTCATATACAGATCGCACCCAATCTTTAAATTGTGGACGCTGAAGAAAGTCACTTACAATGTCAGCATAATAATGTTTATTCACTAACACATCATCTATTCCCTGTTGTTTTAAAATACCTAACCAGTACTCAAGCAACGGTCGACCACAAATTGGCATTAGGCACTTTGGCCAAATTTTTGTTAGGGGTTTTAAGCGTGTTCCTAATCCAGCAGCTAAAAGTAGAGCTTTCATATTTTGACTGCTACCTGTAATTCTTGCAGCTTAAGTGGTTTATTGCCTAGCCTTCCAATTTGCAAGGCTGCAGCTACTGATCCAAACAGTGCCGCATCCCATATTGACCCTCCAATACATAATATCATCGCTGATGTAATCAACATGGAATCTCCTGCTCCTGAAACATCTTTAGGGCTGTTATTTAAAGCAGAAATACGATCTGTTAAAAACGGCTCCTCACTGCTCTTGTTATTTCCAGCATGAATCAATACCCCTTCTTCTCCTAGCTTGAGTAAGATGTTTTTTACATTCGATTTTTGGCGTAGTTTCTCTGCTAATACGACTAAACCACTATTGTGATCATATAGCGCAATACGAGCTTCTCGTTCTGTCGGGGTTAATAGGCTAATGTCTTTGTAACGTGATACATCTCCTATCTGGGATGAACTCTGACTATCTGCAACAATGTATATCTGGTGATTTTTTGCCATTTCTGTCATTTTCTTTATAACAGCATCTGGTAAACAACCATAATTAAAATCAGAAAATACTAACAAATCTATATCGCCTATTATTTTTTCTAGTTGTTCAATCAACTGGTCTTGTAGTTTTTGGTTAATGTCACTTTGATGAAGATGACTGACTCTCAACAGTGTTTTGCCTTTACTTCGATATCTTTGCTTTAGTGTGGTTGGTCTGTGTTCATCATTAATTAGATTTATATTAACATCTGCTTGAGTTAGAATTTCTACTGCCTGGTCATGCATCTGATCATTACCTGTTACAGAAATTAAGTTCACGCGTGCCCCTAATCCAGCTGCATGTGCTGCAACTATTCCTGCTCCTCCAATAAATAGTTGCTGATCAATGGGGGTTACTACAATGGTTGGATCTTCTTGTGACATTCCAAGAGGATCACAGATGATGTACTCATCCATAATCAAGTCGCCGATAACTGCTATTTTTAATTCAGAGACTTTATTCAAGTAACTATCTAACTGAGATGAATCAATTCCATGCCTTTCCATGTATTTATATGGTAACTTTATATGGTATCCAGCATCTGCCTGAAACTCTTTTTCTAATAGGTCTAACGAGGAAAACGATGCTTTTCCAGAATCAAATAGTAGTTCACCTCCATATTCTTGCAATAATATTTCTTCTGGGTTTTCTCTATTTTCGTACTCTCTTCCTTTAACTAAAATATTTGGTTTTAAGCTTTGAACTAACTCTTCTACACTTTTTTCAGTAATAAATGCTTTATCTACATAGATGTTACTTAATACTCCATCCAGTCGCAATTTTTCATCAACATGGATTGTTTGTGGGGAGGTTTTATTGGATTGCACGGCAACAGTTAAATGATCTCCACACTCTCGGGCAAAGCGTAGCATTCTAATATGACCAGGGTGTAATACATTGAATACTCCAATAACTAGTACATGTTTCATTATTTGCTATCCTGCAACTCTACTAGCCGATCTGCAATATTATGTAGAATAAATTGGTGGGCTATTTCTACTATTCCGTAGTCTGCACTATTGCTCCAAAAGTTAATATCGCCAGTTGTTCTTAGTTTGTTATCTGGTTTAAAACCACTGAGAGTTATTACTGTTGAGTCGTTACTTTTAGATGTCTCTACAGCTGCTATTATATTTTCAGATTGACCAGAACTACTGATTGCAATTAATATGTCTTTGGGTTTAAGGGTATACTTTACAATATTTGAGAATGCATTTTCATAGCCATAATCATTTGCCATACAGGTAAGGGTTGCTGAATCATGTAGCGTGTGGGCACTGATTTTTCCTACATTCATAAAATCAATCACCGCATGGCTGGCAATTGCTGCACTTCCACCATTTCCAATAACATACAAATTGCTCTGAGTTTCCCGTATGGAATTAATCATATCAAGAGACTTATTAATTCCTTCCTGTAATGGCAGCTCAGTCCCCGTTTTATCGGTAACTTTGGTGTCTACAACTGCTCTGGAAAACTCTTTAAGACGTTCCGCAACTGGCAATTCCATCAGTCGACTCCTAAATAATCAAACCAGACTTTGGTCGCTTGCTTAATGGAATCAGGGTCCCATACTGGTGCATCTTTCCAATCGTCTAAATGATTGAGCATAGTAGCCACCCCTTTTTCAAAGCTGACTTCAGGCTTCCAGTTTAAAACCTCGGTAATTCTTGATGTATCACCAAATGTACAGTCTGGTTCCCCCGGACGCTTTGGCACATTAACTACCTCACCGGAAAGAAGTTCAACCAAACGATTAACACTGTAATGTTGTCCGCTTCCTACGTTTAATGCAACACCAGACTCTTCGGATTCTGCTGCTTTCACAAATGCCGCGGCTACATCCGTCACATAAGTAAAATCTCTAGTTTGCGCTCCATCACCAACGACAGTAAAAGGTTTGTTATGAATTTTTTGTGACAAGAAGACTCCAAACACCGCGCCATAGGCACCAGTAGTGCGAACACGTGGCCCATAGACATTAAATAATCTTAAGGAAATTGCTGGCAAATTATAAGTCTGCGCCCAATGAAACAATAATTCCTCACCCATATATTTTGTTAGTGCATAAGGGAATTGTGGACGAATATCTGCTGTCTCTGCTGTGGGGTAGTTATCTGGAAAACCGTAGCATGTTGAGGAT
>PBQF01000051.1 GCA_002724975.1 Parcubacteria group bacterium | reverse complement strand
CATTCTACCTTCAAGATACCTGGCTGTAAAAGTTTTACCAGTACCATGAAAGTAATTTAGTATTCTTTTGTTTTGTGATATCATAACAATTGAACTCCTTTTTTCTTATTATAAAGTCTAATTGTGGTCTATGTCAAGTGTTCAAATAATTTTTGTGCCCAAAGTTGGTTTGCTTCTTTGGTAAAATGATAGGTTTTTGTTGGACGAATGTTATTTTTAACCATATATTTATAGTAAGTGGCATCGGTATCAGGTAAAAACATCTTATCTTTATTATTGGTAGTATCGTATCCATTAAAGAAAACATACTTAACGTTTTTGTTTTCAAGATAGTTGCTTAAATTATTTACAGCATTGTCATAATTTTCTTGAGGTTTGTTAGATAATATATGCTTTACAAACTTTGCAACACCAGATAAGTGTCCATAATGATTATTTTCTAGGCTATGGACAGTACATTGTATCCAATTGTCTCCGTCGTCATCATATTCGTAATATCCATCTATCATTTTAACTGGATTTCTAGAGAAAACTTCATATCTATTAGCACTTGTCCAGCCAATAATAACTAAATCTGGATTATGTTTTGTCAGATATAATTTTGTTCTTCTTACTATACTGTCGTTAGAACAATTCATCACAGCATCATTTACCACGTCATAGTTTAAAAGTTTACCTAGATAACTCGGCCACGAATAATTCATCCATTGATCTTGTTGAGGTACACTTTCGGTACCATATGTTAATGAACATCCATTGGTATATAATATTTTATTCTTTTTCAATTGATACTTTAAGTGGGTAGTTGTTTGAACGAGCAACCTCAGTTGTTTCTGAACTTTTGGTTTCTGCAATATCGTATGGATATAATGCTACAACACCTTTGCCTTGAGAATGAATTGCTTTAACAATATTTGTTGCTTGGTCTTCTGTTTTATGGAATATTTCAATTAGACATTGTGTTACAAATTGCATTGGGGTTACATTATCATTATGGAAGATAACTTTCCACATACTAGGTTCCCAATGTACCGGACCAGTTTTTACTTCTTTTTTAACTTTTATGTCTTCTTGAACCATATTACTATAATAACAATATTTAAGTAAATGTCAATGGGCGAGTTTCCCCGCCCATTTGTTTTTTGGTTTATTTTATTTGGATAATTCGTGGTTTCTTGTTTTCTGGAATTATTTTTTCCAAAGAAACCTTTAACAATCCGTCTTTTAATTCAGCACCTTTGATTTCAACATCATCAGCAATAGTAAAAGATCTAGTAAAGTGTCTTTTGGAAATACCTCTGTGTAGGACTCCATTGGATTTTTCATCTTTATCTTCTTTTACTTCTTTGATAGATTTAATGGTAAGTTGATTTTCAGCAAAATTAACATCAATATCTTTTTTACCAAAGCCTGCTAATGCTAGTTCAATATCATAAGTATAATCACCTGTTTTTACAATATTGTAAGGTGGGTAATTACCAACATTATTAAAGAAATGATCGTCGTTAAACATAGTGTCCCAGCGATCAAATACATTGTCATACCCTACTGTAAAAGGTCTTAACTGATTAAAAATTGAGAGAGATTTGTTCATAAACTTTCTCCTTATTTTCCGGACACGACATCAGTAATTGCGTCAAAATACTTTTGAGTTGTTTCTGTAAGTGATTTTGCGAATGATGTCTCTGCTTCTAGTACAGCAACGGCTGCCTTAGATTGAGTTTCGTCTGTTAAAACCGTGTTAATCCATTCACGCTTGGCGTTTTGGATAGTATCGATTAGAGTGTTTACGTTAAAGTTATTATTGATTGTTGTCATGCTATTCTCCTTATATTAAGCAAGTTTTAATGCAACAATCCGACCATCGGCATTGTTACATTGTATTTATATTATATAAGTATGATTCTTTTTTTTACAAGAGATTTTACCAAAAAAGATTAAAAAAATGGGGGTTCTCTGGTTATAGACTTAAGGTACCCCCGAATCTGTGTCTGCATCATTTGTTTGTTAAGTTGAGGTAAACTTGGCGCATCGCACTAAACCCTCTTTCCTTCAATAACTGCCTAACCCCTAGTCGGCCCTCGAAGTCCGGTAGTAGACATATTATTTTTTACGAAGAAACTCTTTGTCCAGATTTAACAGTAACCCCTGGGGCACCTCGTAATTGATCTGGACTTTTTACTAATTGAGTGGCATATGGTAATCTTGCTTTACCTTCTATTTCAAATTCTGGTGACATTATTTTATCGTAATGTAATATGTCCACCATCACTTCTCTACCATAATCGTCAGTGCTCCATTCTCCTATAGGAAATTGTCCTGACATTTTTTGCCATCCATAATATTGTTCTGCTAGTTCTTTAGATCCAAACCACGTAACACCTGATGGTTCAACTGGTTTGCATTCTCCATTCTGTTGAAAAAGTATTACGCCAAACATAGTACCTCCTGTTTGAGAAAACGTTTAGTTAAAAATATAGACCAAAATATGATACTATACAATATAAAAAATTCTTCTGTTGACATTATTCAATCTCCTTTGGTTTATTAATTAACTCGCATACATTACCGAAGTAATCTTCGAATACTAGTAGTAAGTTATTGTAATCACTTGATGTCATTTTGTCAATTATCTTATCGACAATTTCCTTTGACATTCCGATTTGCTTACCAAAACTTTTTGCATACGCCATTAATGCATAAGCATTACCGTCTGGTCCTTTTAAGTCTATTTTAAACATTTCTTAATCCCAATTGTTCATTTGTTAAATGCATTCCATAAAACCATAATATAGAAAATGCAATAAAAAATAATGCAATCCAGTACCAAGATACTTTTATTTCTACCATTTTTTACCCTTCATATCAAAATAGTATTGTGTGCCTAAAAAAGTTAAACATCCTATATTGAAAATTGTTAAAAATATTATTAAAAAAATCTGAAGTTCTATTACCATTATGCCACCTCCTGGAATATATATTCGCTCCATATATTCAGTTCTTTCCAATCGCTATTATAACACTTCCACTCTTTGGCGTCTTTGTACAATACATAAAGATAGGCACCATTGCAATCTTCGGTGACATCCATTAACTCTTGAAAATTGTTTGACGTATGTGGTTTAACATCTTCCCACGGTTCGTTTCCTGCACCATGTAGATCCCACTCGCCTCTTTTGGCATAGTAAGCCGGCTTGCCTTTTTTAATATAACTGATGTCGCCACCATTAATTAAATCAAAAGCCTTTTCTCTCTTCTCAGAATTTTTATAAGTTAAAGTTTCTAATTGATGACCAAGATCTTTTGGATATCCATCAAAATGACAATATACCGACAAATACTTTCCTGTATCTAATTGAATTGCTATTCTACTTCTTGTTGACATTATGCAACCTTTTCTAAAGTGTTAAGAGGAACGTTCCAACGTTGACCTTTAACATTAATAATTGCTTTTTTGATTTTAATTTGTTCTATTTCACCTTGATAGTGAGCAAACCTAACAATGTCTCCACGTTTAAGTTTAAAAGCATTTTCACGACATAATCTTGCTCTACGTCTTTTACAAGCCTGGATTACTTCGTTTACTTCATCGTTATTAAGTTTTGGTATACCTAATATTATATTTCTAAGTTCTTTGAACGATTGCATTTATACTCTCTTTGTTTGTTGTTTATAGTTTATAATACTATAGATACCAGATCTGTCAACTAAAGACCTAGTATAAAAAAGTCTTGTTTTTCAATGACTTACAGTAACTGGGGAACATAATCTGGGCAAAATTCGTCCATATATTCGTAAATTAGCCTGAGATTTCGCCATCCAAAGTAATTTTCTAGTGAATTATATGATTTTGTTGGATGGTAATATATTATCTTTTCAACTAGGGTAGATTCTGCTGGTAAGTTATGATTAAGTTTTTCGTGGGCAATAACATTAGACATTCTTTCGTTTAAGTTTTTCCACGTGTCAATTATACATTTTTCTCCTGTAAATCGTTTTGCTACAGCTCTGCTTAGATCTGCGTTAACTTGCTGTCTTATAATTGTATCTTTATCTGCATGGAGTAATTTTGTTATTAATGTTATGTCTCTAAATGGTGTCCATAAAGTTATATTGTTATTATGCCATGCTTGAAAATCGTTTAGTATAATTTCTATTACGTGTTCAAATGCATCTTTTCTAGTTGGAAGATGTTGCTTTGGCATATTTTTAATGTAATCTTTGTATCCTACTTTATAATATGGTTTCATATAACAGTTTGTATCTACGTTATCAAATACTTCTTCTAAAGTAGTTCCGTGTGGTTGTAACATATGGTTAGTGTAAATTGGATGTCTTAATACTGCTTCATCACCCCACCATCCTGTGCATTGAATGTGTGGCTCGTCAGTAAAGTAAATTTGAGAAAAGTTTCTGTATTCTCTAACTGTCTTGCCGTGTTCAGCAATATTATTTGTAACAGATGGATCTATTGCTTTTATATTAAATCCACTATCAACTGATTCATATTTGATGCCTTGTGAATCGGCTACTGCTCTGCATACTGCGGCATCAATGCCTCCTGTTTCTGGACTTAATATAGGAAGGTCTGTGTCTTTTAAAACGTTACTCCATAACAGCATATGGTCGTACAGTATATCTACACATTGATCAAAATCATATTCAACGTCTTGAAATTTTGGATATTCTCTTGTATAGTTCCAAGTAAACTTTTCACGGTCCCATTTTAAATGACCAGTCCACCAGATCTTTTCACCAATAGGTGCGTAGTTTGATAAGCAATCATCTTGATACCAAATAGGAAAACTTTTTGTATCATCATGATGGTATTCAAAGTGATTGTCTCCAAATATTAAAATAAGATAATGTCCTGGTTCTTGTATCCAATCCTTATTAAAGATTTTTTCTAATATGGTTTGTTTTATTGTATAACCTTTATACAAGATAGTTTTATCTTCAATATTAACTTGTTTCCAGTTAGTATCTAGATATGCATTCCAATCATAAAATTGATGAGTATTTAAATATGGATGATTTTTAGAAAAATCGTTTTTAGAAACTGTAAAAAACATTTATAGTAATTATTATGCATTAAGTTCGGAAAGTTTTTTCTTTTTTATCCAGTTCCTACGTTCTTTTTTCTCTCTTTCACGTCTTTTTTCTGTGTTTGACGTAAAGTACTGTCTGTCTTTAAGTTCTTGAAAGAAACCATCTTTGGTCATACGTTTTTTAAGTCTTTTGTAGTGCTTCATGGCGTCGTCACCAGGAGGTACTATTACTTCGTATCCACTTGTTTTAGGTCTATCTTTCCAGTTTGGTTTTTGTTCCCGTCTAATTTTCAACTTTTCTCCTATTTGTTTTTGTTGAGTCTTCTCTAATTATAACAGGATCTGTTCCTTTGTCAATTGTCTCTGGGCGAATTACCAATTCTGTAACACCTTCAGCCACTAATTGCTTGGCATTATACTGCCATGGTAATAAGACTTTTTCTATAATTTGTCTTAATCCTCTTGCAAATGTTCCTAACTTTTCTGCTTTAATGGCAATGGCCTTTTTAGCGTCAATTGGTAATTTAAGTTCAATTCCATCTATTTTAAATGACCATTGATATTGTTTTTCAATTGAATGTTTCGGTTCAGATATAATTCTTACTAATTCGTCTTGCGTTAGTTCATTTAATATTCCTATGGTACTTAATCTTCCTATAAATTCTGGTATTAATCCAAATTTAGTTAAATCATTTTGATCTAACTTTTCATAAAGTTCAGATGCTATTGTTAATTTCTTAAGTCTTGACTGGAAGCCTATGCTAGTATGGTCTGATTTGTTTTTTAATATGTCTTCAATACCTATAAATGTTCCTGAACATATGAATAATATATTTGTAGTATCTACCTCAATCATTTCTGCGTTTGGATGTTTACGTCCACCTTGTGGTGGTACTCTAACTATTGTACCTTCTATAAGTTTCAGCAATGCTTGTTGTACACCTTCACCAGATACATCTCTAGTTATAGATACATTTTCACTTTTACGAGCAATTTTATCTACTTCATCTAAAAATATAATACCTTGCTGTGCTCTAGTTACGTCATAATCTGACTTGTCTAATAGTTTAGCAATTACAGATTCAACGTCATCACCAACGTAGCCTGCTTCAGTTAGTGTGGTTGCGTCTGCAATAGTAAAAGGAACGTCTAGGTATCTAGCAATAGTCTTAGCCAGCAATGTTTTACCAGTACCTGTAGGTCCAACTAATAATACATTTGATTTTTCTAGTTCTAAATTTTTTGGTGGTTTGTACACTCTTTTATAATGTTCAGCCACTGCAACACTTATTACCATTTTTGCATGGTCTTGTCCTATTACGTGTTGGTCTAAATGTTCTCTAATTTTATGTGGGTCTAGATCTTGTAGTTTACTTTCTTCTCTGGGTTTTTCTTTTTGATCACCTAGTATTTGATCGCAAAGTTTAACACATTCATTACAGATGTTTACGTTAGCACCTGCTATAAGTTTTTCTACGTGTGCTCTGTCTTTACCACAGAAGTCACAAAATAAATCAGTCGTGCTTTTTGCCATGTTCCCTCATTACATCTTTTATTGTTTCAAATGTTTTATCAATTAGATAAACGTTTTTCATGTTATCTGTTTTACTCATAACCATGCGTTTGTTTTCTTTGTTAAAAAATACAACATTTGCTCTTTTAATTACGTCTTTAACCCATGAATAATATTTTATATGTGGATTAGGAATTGGAATAGTATAAATTATCATTTCTTCAGTTAGTGGACAAGCATTAAGAAATTTATAAAATTCATCTTTATCAAAACCAAAAACACCTACTTGAACTTTATTTTCAGTTGTATCTATTAAGTCTGGTGGGGTAACAATATTAATGTTTGTGAGTTCCGTATCTTTATTATCCATTTGTTATATTTTATTATCTGATTGTTTTTTAGTCAAGTTCTTAACATATTCATCTTGAGCAATAATCTTTTTAGATGGTTTTGCTTTTACAGTAGGTATTATTTTGAATCTCCCCCAATAATCTTTATCCAATACTTGGTTTTCAACGTGTTTATCCATCGGAGGTATTTCCTTTAGTTTTTCAATTTCTTTTTTTAGTTTTTCAACTTCTTCTTTTACTTTTTCATTTTCTGCTTTATGTATTTTAGCACGTAGACGCCATTCAATTAAATCATCTAATTGTTTTCTTAATGTTTCGTTTGTATTAGCAACTTCTTCTAAGGTTGGTGGTAATGGTTTTTCTACTTCAACAATTACTTCTTTTGGCTTTTTATCTAATTCGTCAAGGGCTTTATCTAATAGCTTTAATGTTCTAGCATATCTTTCCCATATTGTCTTTATGGTTTCTTTAGCCTTGTAGTTTGTCATCTTTGTTTAATCTATCTTCTATTTTCTTTTCTAGTTTAGCAACGTCTGACGGAGTGCTTAAATCTATATCAGCTTCGACCTCAACAACTTTCTCAACTTCTTTTTCTACTTCAACTTCTTTGATAACTTCAACTTCCTTAGGTTTCTTTTCTAATTCATCTAAAGTATCATTAAGCATTTCTAAAGTCTTTCGATACTTTACCCACAAAGTATCTACAGTTTCTTGCTTTTTGTTAGTCATTTTTTATCTCCTTTAATTTACTTTTTAACTTTTCTTCTAATTCTGAAATGCCAGCTGGAGTGCTAACATCTATATTAGCTTCAACTTCTACTACCTTTTCTACTACCTTTTCAACAGGTTTTTCAATGATGCGATCTTTGTAAACGATCTTAGGATCTTTTTTTTTGATGAATCAATT
>PBQF01000050.1 GCA_002724975.1 Parcubacteria group bacterium | reverse complement strand
TCCTGCCGTTTAGGTTCCATCCACCAGCCTTGAACATCATCCCAGATAGAATTAACCTTATTGGCAGCATCTATTGGATTATGAAAAAGAATTCCTGCTTTTCTTAGCAGATCAAAGGCAGGCTTAGCATCCTCTCTCTCTCTGCATAATTCATAGTCCCAAAAAAACACAGATGGAGTATTAGCCACAAGCGCCTCCATATAACTTGTAGATAAATGGTCACAGACATAAAGCTTTACTTTTTGAAGCAACGCTGGCAATGTTCCTGAATACTCTATTCTTATATTATATTCTTTAAGAAGATTCTTTTCTTCCTCAAACCATCCATAATCATAAACATATGGCCTATAAACCACAAAGTTACGCACTTCCGAATCAAGAGATGCGGCAAATCTTCTCTTGTAACTAAAATAGAGTGGAATCATGTCAGGCATAAGAGGATATCCTCCGAATCTATATACATGCCTTGTGGTTGTATTAGACACCCATATCACTATGTCAAGCTTAGGCTTGTGTCTATTCATCAGTCTAGAGAGATTTGGCTGGGGCAAAGGCAATGTCTGTGCTTTTGGATAGTGGCAATCATTCCATCCCCATGTGATATAATAATCGCTGAAACTACGCTCTACTAACTCACAATAGTAATTTTCTGGTTGTCCATATCCACTCCCATGTTGACAGGCAATAATTTTTGCACCCTTGACTTTCCCTAGAGAAGCTGCATATGTGAATAAAACATTTGTACCGTATGCGTTTACAATAAAATATGATTTGTAATCACTATACTTCTCAGCTACCTGCATATAAGCTTCGAATTCTTCAAGCAGATATTCAGGCATGAACTTTGGCAATAAATTTATTACTATCCTTTCAAACTGATCATCGGCGCTGACTGACAACAATATATCACGATCTATTCTTTTTGACCTGGTTACCTTTTTCTTTTTCCATGGCAAAAATGATGCATTAAGCTTTCTTGCAAAAAAAAGCATCTCCCATTCATTAAACTTATACTGTTCCATTAAAATATTATTGTTCTTAAGTAAGCTAAGTAGTATTAAATCCCATATCATTTTCTTTACTTTCTGATAAGCCCTTTTATAAAACGATCCTGACAATAAGTTATACTTCCTGGCACCTGAAAATACTCTTCCTCTTACAGATTCGTTGGAAATAAATTCTCTGACTTGAATATCCATTTGTATAGCTACTTCTGCATAAAAAGCTGATACGTATTGTTCTTTTACACAAACATTTTGTGTAAAATCAGGATAGCCTGCAAATGTACCCATTTTACAATTACAGGCTAATAAAACTAAACTCTCTTTGCCATAAAGTTCACTGGCAAGTTTCAACCTACAATAACGATCAAATAGAGGATTAAGAAAGTATATCAGCCATGATGCCATAGGCAACTCCCAAAATGAGTATGGGTAATCAACATTGTGTAACTTATTTAGAACAAGACCAAACTTTTTTGTAAGATTATCATATAACTTTTCTAAATAAAGGCTGCCTTCTTTAAGTTTTTTGTGGTTATTCCATATATCAGGGACAATTTCATAATTTATATCTTTTAATTTTAGTCGTGCAGATTCCGACACTGCAGCTTTAGATATAAAAACTATATCTTTATCTAAAACCTCATTTGGTAAGAGAGATGTAGTAGAGAGATATTTCGTACTGTCTTCCATCTATTTTCTATAAGCGTATTTTAATAAAACCACTTTCCTCCACACAAAACACAATTCTCTTTGAATCAAGAAAAGTTTCAGCATTTCCATCTCTGTTTACTACAAAAAAGGTCTCTTTCAAACCACAATAATCTTCTAATATATCTTTAATAGATAACCATTCGACTAAATGGCCTAATCCAATTTCAGGTGGTCTGTATATGCTCTTTGTGCAGCACTACCAACCAACTTGTTTTCATGAAGAAACCTATTTAATATTAGATTCTTTAGCGTTTCGTGCCATCTTTATAATATTGGGATAAAGAAAAGACCCACCACGTAAACTAAGTCGTATCGAATAAATTCTATGTTCGAACACTCATTAATGACTTTTTTGATTAGTTCAAATGATATTAATTACCGTCACAAGTTTCTACACTTCGGTATCGCCTTTCTTCTTTACTCATTCCTTTTAGAAAGCATATTTATGCATTCTTAGACACTTGGTGCCGGAGTGTAAAGTAAACATACTTACCACCGAGGTACTTTTCATAAGAAATAAGTTGTGAAACTCCGTTTTGGACATTTCGTCCAGATCGTGCCTGATTATCCGTGTGGCAATAAATCCATTTATTTCCTGCCTTGCAACAGATCTACTGCATTTAAGAACCGTTCAACAGAGTTTAAGGGAATATCCATGATGTTTCTATTCTCGACCACTGGCCACGATAAACTACTGAACATCTCCGCAAGTTCTTCCCGGAAAAGGATGGATTTTGTTATTCCCAACTCATTGGTGATAAAATAATCCCGGCCATGATACTTCTTTCCGATCTGCACACTGATTGCCGGTTTGCCTAACATTAAAGATTCCACAAGTATTGAGCTATGCATTCCAATATTTGCGTCAGAACCAAACAATAGTTGGTCTTTTGCTTCGCTCGTTATTTCCACATTCAAAAAAGAGAATTTGTTCAGTATCATGTCAAATTTTCCCATTGTCTCTGCCGGATGAGTTTTCAGATACAATTTAATATCATTACGATTTTTAGATGTTGCGACTGCATTCAAAATATTCTCAAACACTGTAAGCTCATTAAACCCCATCACATCATATTCCAACATATTTAGAGCATCAAGATGGTAACGTTGTTTATAATCACTATATGGTTGTGAATAAAAAGTCATTACTGTAACATTATCAGGAATGTTTCTTGCACTACGAAAGTCTTTTTGCTTGTCATAGATCTCATCGACTGACATTACCAGCAATCGCTCAAACTCTGGTTGACCTAATACAAATATATACTCCTCAGCGATACCAAAGGAACAAAGCAGTTTACCTGCATATTCATTAGGCACTAGCACCAGAGAGTTATGCATGGTATAGTTCTTGCAACGTTCCTCCAAGGCAGACCAAAAATCTACGGCAAACATTCGGGGTTTCCCTGCCGCATAACCTAATTTATCTACCGAATAATCAAGCGATCTACCATAATCAGTGCCGGTTACAACAATGTCCACCTCTTCGATAAATTTTTTGGGTATGTCATTGCTGGATTTGACTGGATAATATCCTGCCCCCGGCAATTGCTTATAACTAATCGCAAACCATTCTTGCTGTTCCCTAGGAAATACAAAATCAACATCAACGCCCTTTAGAATTTCAGACTCAAATAATCTGTGATAATAAACAAGGCATCCTGGTGAATTTGTAACAACTGTGAACTTCATTAAACTGATGTTCGAAACATTGTATACAGTGTATTAAAAATATTGACCAGTTTTTGGGGGTCCTTATAATATTCCACTACCACATACTTGATATCAAGTTTCTCAGTTAGACTTTCAAGTAGTTTGTAGTCTTCATCCACTGGTAGTTCGTGAGCATCTTCCCAAACACCGTTAACCATGATCGCTTTACTAAAATGAATCTCTGAGACACGTTCAAGAGGTAAATCATCAAGATATTGTTCAAATGGTATTCCCATATTTTCTGCAGATACACGCGCATGCCCAAGATCTAACAACAACTCACCGTTTACATTTTCTAAAAACTTACATATAAAACCCGGTTCACAAATATGTTCGTATACACCGGTAGGATAAAAGTTTAATATTTCGAACTTTAGTGTTCCTGAAAATTTAGATCTCAACCAAGCACATCGCTTCACTGCAAGAGACAGAATTTCCTGTTTGGTCAATACTGCTTCAGTGGGGTATGATCTTATGACTCCTTTTTCCACCACATTTTTGTAACTACGGCAAGCAGGCCCAAGGTCGCATGAATACGATATAATTTTCTTTTTGTTCAGAAAATCAAATACTTTATCAATTTCAAGATGCTCTATTAAGAAATCTGAAATTACCCCATACGGTGACTCAAAAAGGACATCGAATCTATCACCAATTTCAAGATTATATTTTGTATTTCTATATTCGATGGCACCTAATAAATCCATTACACTGTCAAGCACCTCCAAACTAACGTCAGTGACAGGAATACATAATTTTGGTTGAGTCGTCATGAAACAAATTTTAATATTGCGACATAATCCCTTCCTATTCCAGCTTCTAAAAATTTCTTGTAAACAAGAGACAACATGTCCATATCATTACTAAATGCATCCTCAAAATTGCACCTCATTGCATGGGCCTTTTTCCCAAGCTCAGGCTGTTTCAGATAATCCATTCCAAACAAGAGAAACATTTCCATGGGAAACTGCGCCTCTTCATGTACAACTTCAAAGCCACATTGTTTCACAAAAGAACGAGCTTCTTCCACATTCCAATAATTCAGGTGTTCCGGAGGACAGACAAACCACGGGTTGGACCCGGTATTCTCAAGATATTTTACTTGTAATGTATTAAAGTCGTTTGGGACCTGGAAAAACATATATGCGCCGGGCCTCATAACCGATTTTATTTCATCCATAAAATTGTAAGGTTCGTGCACATGCTCCAGGATATCCCCCGCAATAACGATGTCAAACTTCCTCCCCGGTTCTAACATGTCAGGTGTAAACGTACAGTTAATCAATTCTATCCCATGACTTTCTTTGGCCTCATCGCATTCTGTTTTCGAGGGTTCGAAACCGATAACGTTAGCACAATCATTTTTTATCCTCCTAAGGAATGATCCATCTCCTGCGGCAACATCGAGAACTTCCAGCCCATCGAGATCTAAATACCCCGTATATCTTTTTAATACGCTAAAATGATAGTCGAAATTAAAATTCCTCCCCGATGGAGAGCTCGTAAATTTACGGTAATATTCTTTCAAGTATTTTTTCCCAGGATAAGGGTAAGTATGTTTAAATCCGTAAACCGTGTCATCAACAAGAATGTATTGATTGTGCCTATACACTTGCGCACAATCAAATTGATGAATCAAATATTTCTTAATTTCAATTTGTTTCTTGATGTCAATTTTTAGGCCAATAAACTGAAAAAGTGACTTTCTCCTCTCATAAACAAAAAATACATTCTCATTCGTTTTATACCCAAAGTGGCCCGTATCATAATGATTTATGTTTTCTGTTCTTTCGTCTAAAAACACTTCCTTCTCATTTATAAATTTCATAACAACAAACCCAAAACAACCATGTTCTAAACTATTTCCATCCTTATCTGTAATATAAAGATTTGAACTGTTTTCATTATTGCTCATAGAGCTAATAGTCTCTTTGTTATTTTTAAGATTACAATAATTTGATGCATTGTGATTTTTGGAAGTTTGTTACAAATCCCAGTCAGTACAAGTCCTGCAAAGTTCATATTTTTCATAATTTTTTTCTCTATGTGTTTTCAGCACCTCTTGATATCCGTCTCCATCCCATATTTCTTTTAAACTGGTGTTCTTTATATTCCCCAATGACATAAGTCCATTAAAATCAGCATCACAAATAGTCACTTCACCATTGGACAGGATGAAAAAATCTCCCCTGTCCAGCCTTTTGCAAACCTTGCTCTTTTTCTCTCTTTGAATTCTGCCTGTAGAAAATGAAATGTTTTTTGATACTTGACCTGCAAATGCCTCAAGTTTATTTATGGAAATAAGGTCGGCCTTATCTCCCCATATTTCCAGATACTCACTCAACTGATTTCTCGTTAATGGTTGATCTATTAATTGTGTGCGAATAACTGGTTTCCTCCTACCACTTTCCTTTTTTAAACGAATAAGCATATTAAGATTCGCGACTACTTGCGAATAATCAGATTCAAAACATATTTCATTATAAATATCCTCTACTGTTGAATTCAGTGAGATATTCAGAAAATCAATAGGGGACTTAAGAAGTTTCTTGATGATCATTTCATTTAACACATTACCATTACTACTCAACCACTTTGCACCCAAATTATCAAACTGTGATATATACTCCATCATATCAAAAAACAATGGATTCAGTAATGATTCCCCAATATGAAAAAGCTGCAATTGGAGAATTCCGTGTTGTGCTATTTCGTTTATACTTTTTTTGAAAATATCCCATTCCATATGCATTCTTGGTCTATTAAATTGCTCACTTCTGGGACACATAATACACTCAATGTTACAAACACTTGTAATCTCCAATTGGACCCTCTGTGGAAAGTTTGAAGATTCCGCTTTTGGCCCAGGTCTTAGACAAGGAATTGCCTTTTGGTTTGTTTCTTTGGCCGCCCAATAATTTTCAATATTTCCTATTACATTGAAGTCAAAATCTACTAGAATGTACAATTCCTGATAGTTTGTTAAATATGCATTTTTGTCAGCATAAATTTTATCTTTGGCGGTCTTCAGCTTCCAGCTATCCGGCTTGTGACTTCCAGCTTTTACATAATTGATGTTTACATATTCCATGAGTTATGTTCCCTGGAAAATAATATTATTTTAATATCACCGTCAACAAGTACATCTTGCAAATAACTTTTATCTATAGTGCCAATTGTAATCGAATCCCTGCCGTGATAATTAAGAATAACCCCTTCAACTATAAACTCCTTCTCATTACGTTTCAATAAACACCCGCCGTATATAGTCTGGCTACGAACTAAATTATAAATTTGCATCGGTAGCATTGAGAGGTTAATCCATTGCCTTGAAGTGACTGGAGGATAGTGGCCCCCTCCCGTATTTTTATTCTTTTTGACGGCTCCATGAATGATTCCGTCCAAATTATTTTCCAGCAAAACGGTTGAAAGCTTATTTGCTTTTTCAATGAGCATAGAGATATCGTCTTCGAGACTTACTGGATACCTCGCCTGCGCTAGAATATCCCCGCCATCAACAACATTGGTTATTTCATGTACAGTAACGCCTCCCTCTTTTTCATTATTCATCAACATATAATAAAAAGGATTGGCTCCTTTGTAGCTTGGTAAATAGGAAGGATGTATATTAATAAATCCTTTTTCAGGCCAATTGTAAACTTTTTCATCAAGTATAATAAAACTGGAACAGATACCAATTTTGATACTTGGAAGTACCTTCAATATTTCCAGTATTTGTTTGTTCTTTTTAACAACGGCATACTTTAAACCATAGTCCTTGCAACACGAAATAATCTTTGCTAAGTCTCCTGATTCTCCATGAAAGAAGCAATATTCAACAGAGATATCATTTCTATGTGCCAGATACTCTAAAACATAATTATTAGACCCAGCAAATATAATAGAATATTTCAAGATGAACTCACTGTAAAATGTGAGTTAATTTATAATTTCTCAGAAGTAATACTTACGCCTACTTTTTCCTACCAAGCCAATAAAAGATTGGGCCATCATTTGGATATTCACTTCTCATAATTCTGCCGTCAACAACGGTTTCGAAAGATTCACTTAAATATGTAACAAGGGCATCGGGGTCGGGTATTACTTCCTTACCAATAAATTGCTTGTCAAGTAATGGAAAACATTCTACGACAAACAAATATCCATTTGGCATTACCAGTTCCGCAAGATTATCCAACACTATGTCTATGTGGTCAAAAATATACCAAAACAATGAACTTACTAAAACCATGCCGTAAACATCTCTGTTTTTCTTGCATCTAATATCATCTACAAAAAAATTAATGTTGGGGAATTTTTGTTTAGCCTGTGATATTGCCGTAGGAGAAATATCAGTTCCCGTCAAATTAATTCCCATTTCAAGAAAGTTTGATAAGAAGAAACCAATTCCACAATTCACCTCCAGTATATCTTTAACGGCTTTATCTTCTAATGCCCTTCCAACAATTGCAACTGAAACCTGATTGAACCACCTTCCTCGTGCCTCGTCCTGACGCCATGGAGTAACTGAGGCTTTTTGATACATTTGTTCAAATTCACCGACTAATTTACCATCTTTAAAAACGTAATCATTGTAATCACTCAAATTTTTTTCAATACCCATTATTTATAGCCTCCTGTTAACACATTTTTCAACTACAAGAGTATTTTCGTACGTTCCACCCCTCTCCTCAAAGAACATCAACGCTTGAGGTATTCGCATCTTCACAGAGTAAATCGTTTTTCTTATTTACGCTTGTTTCTAGCATAATTTAATCAAAGCAGGAACCATGTTTTGCGCGTACCATGATAAGCTCGATAACCGGTTTGCCACTGAGAGGCATCATCTTTCCCGGTTGACGGCACTAGCCCATTCGTACCTGGACCATAACAAATACGCTCATTAGAAATTATTTTTCCCACCGCTTCTTAGTATTTCCAGAGAGTTTAAGCCTTCGTTAAAAAGAAGATCTAGTACGGATAGATGCGATACGAATTTACCGTGCAGTTGCCGATATTTTGGATGCTCGTAGTCGTGAAAGTTGATGGTAACCCCCTGGTTTAAGAAAAATGCCCTGTCATACATTTCCTGACCGCTAGCGCCATCGAAGTATTCGCTTCCACCTGCAGCAAGACATATATCCACTACTTTTTGCGGTCCGTGACTAGAAGCAATATTGTATTTTGAGGAAAACTCTATTTCCACGTCTATTCCCAAAATATCAGCAACCAGTTTTACACTGCCAACGGAATAATCCATGAGCTTTTCATGCTGGCCCTTAAGAAAATTTGCAATCAGAGGATAATATTCATTAAAATATTCGGCTTTCCGGTAAGCCTCCTTGATCTGATTAAGATTGTGTTCCCTCCATCTTGTTTGATGATTAACCCTGATTTCTGATATTGGAGTGCCAAGTTTATATTTTTGATTTATATTGACGCTAAGCCATTTAGCCCCATTATATGACTTAATTCTGTTTCTGGTTTGCCATCCCTGTTTAGAATACTGAGCGTCATCGTAAAATATAAATTTATCCACACGACTCATCATATCGAACATCCCGATCCATGGGAAATAAAACGGTTGTAAGAGTATTATCCGCATACAGCAACTTATCTCTTAAATGAGTTGGCAACAAAGAGTAATGTCTCTATTACCTTTTCTATTTCACCTTTAGCTAATTTCGGCGATATAGGGAGACAGATTATCTGATCAAAGACACGTTCCGCAACAGGAAAATCACCAATTTTAAAACTGAATTTGTTTGCGTAGTAACTGTGAAAATGCAACGGCTTGAACAGGACACTTGTTCCTATATTGTTTTCTTTTAATTCGTTAATAAATAAATCTCGGTCAATATCAAAATACTCCAGGTTTAGAAGGAGTGGATATAAATGCCTGGTTGTCTTTGTATAGTCCTTAATAACCGGTATCTTAAAACCATGATGACCCTTGAAGGCATCATCATATGTTTTAGCAAAACCTCCCCTCATCTCATTAAACACATCCAGTTTTGCCAGCTGTTGAATACCTATTCCTGCACACAAATCAGTCATGTTGCATTTGTAGCCCAACTCGACTATATCATGATGGATTGGTCCCGCTTGAGTATACCTGTTTTGCCATATTTCACGCGCATCTGAAATACCATACATCGTAAGTATACGCATCCTTTTTGCCCATTCCTCATTATTTGTAACTGCCATTCCCCCCTCGGCTGTAGCCAGATTCTTTGTAGCGTAAAAACTAAAACATGTTATGTCCCCGAAATTGCCTATTTTCCTACCATTATATTCTGTACCAATCGCATGTGCTGCATCTTCCATAACAAAGAGTTTGTGTTTTTGAACAATATCTAAAATTGGGTCCATATCACAGGAATGGCCCGCATAATGTACAGGAATAATACCTCTTGTTTTGGGCGTTATCGCTTCCTCTATTTTTCTCGGGTCGATGTTAAACGTTTCCGGGTCCACATCAACAAATACAGGCTTTGCCCCATGGTGACAGATTACATGTCCCGTTGAAGCAAAAGTAAAAGGAGTAGTGATGATTTCATCACCTTTTTGTATCCCCAAAACCATGAGAGCCAACAACATGGCATCCGTACAGGAGAACATTGCTACTGCATGTTTTGCATTTACATATTCCGCAACACGTTTTTCAAACTCCTTTACTTTCGGACCAGTGGTAATCCACCCGCTACGGAGGGAATCCAACACTTCCTCTTCCTCTTCATTACCCATACACGGCGGACTAAATGGAATAAAAACATCTGATTTTGCAAACGACATTCGCTTCATCCCTTTAAACCATATGCTCGTACTTGTTTATCCTTTTTTACCCATTTCTGTTTTTGCACGTGCCATTCAAAATTATTGGGTGTCAAAGACCAAATGTTGCACATTTCACACTCAGGATAAGGAAGCTTACCCAGTTCAGACCTCTCACGAGCTTCCTGATTTCTCTTAACATTAAAAAGAGCAAACAAAGCTGCATCATTAATATTCCCTAGGAATAAGTTTGATGCTTTACGGTAACTATCATTACCTATGGTGCAAGGATACAGATTGCCCTCAACATCAACATAGACCCTTGTGTATATGTCCCAACATGGATACCTTCTAGAACCATTTGGTGTATGTAAATGTAATAGCTCCGTACTTTGCTGAATAACTGGTTTACTATATACTTTTCTTGAAAACAAATTAACCCCCGCCAGTAATCTGGGAGGAAATATGGCTCTTAATTCTTCTAAATTATTTTTATCCGATTCAAATATCTGAATACCTACTCTAGCCTTAATATCTTTTTTTTTGCGTTGGGAAAGAAAATATTTAAGATTATCTACTACTTGATTAAATCTATCCATACCCATCATTTTACGATAAGACTCCCTGTTTGAGGCATTAACAGAGAATGTATATGTATTAATCTGGGAATTCAGCAATACTTCAGTAAGTTTTTGCTTCATGGATACAAGATTTGAATTTATAGATATCCTTTCAAACAGAAATGTGTATTCGTTAATAATATCTAAATGTTTCATTAAGTGTTTATCTAAAGTCGGTTCTCCAAGACCAACTAGGCCCAACTCATATATTTTCCCATCCTTAACCTCCTCCTTAACTCCAGAAAGGATTTTGGTCAAAAGTTTGTTGTCCATACTTTTTATGGACATCTCTTTCTTAAGAATTACATGATCACAAAACACACACTCCAGATTACAGGCATTGGTTAGTTCAAGATTAATGATCCAAACAGATTCTGGCCTTCTTTCTCCCATATAGTTTATCACAATCCTAAATCTGAAAAAAATATCGGCTGTAGCCTAGAAATATTCCTAACGATCTCTTTACCGAATATATCTTTCCAGGATCCTGCTTTTATACCTTTTACAGGTCTAAGAAAAACAGTATTTTCAAGTGTCAGACGTTCTCCATTTTTTATGTCCCTCCTAGCATAAATCCCTCTTCTAACGCCTTTTCTTCCTGCAATTTCACCTTCTGTAAACCTGCGAGGAGCTTCACCCAGCATTATAGTTGCGATATCACAGAATTCCCTTAAGGACTTTAACTCCTCTGGATTAATAGAAATATCGTTATCAGCATCAGGATACTTTTTTGCCAGAAGCTTATCGGTAGTAAAATGTTTTTCTATAACCGTTACCCCTAATGAAGCGGCAATATAAGAACTTGTCAAGCCAATAGAATGGTCAGATAAACCAACGGAACAATCAAATATATTTTTCAAATAATTAATCATTGAAAGATTTAAATCCTGGGGCTTTGCAGGATAATCAGAAGTGCAATGCAGTAGTACCAGTTTATTATTCCCCACATTTTCCATAGTATTTGCTATTGTCTGGATTTCTCCAATATCTGCCATGCCACACGAAACAATGACTGGTCTACCCTTTTCAGCAATATACTGTATTAAAGGAATATTATCATTATCCATGGATGCTATCTTATAAGCAGGGGGAGTGAAATCATCAGCTATATCAACAGATGCAGGATCAAAAGGTGTTGTCATTAACTTAATTCCAGATGCATCTGCTTTCTTGAACAACACTCTTTGAGACTCAACTGAAAGCTGCATGGATTTCATACTTGTATATGATGGTAGAGAGGGATGATAAAAGTCTTCGAGGACAAAGGTTTGTAATTTTACAAAATCCGCCCCATTTAGATGTGCAGACTGGATCATTTCCCAGGCAGTTTCAATGTTACCTCCGTGGTTAAGACCCACCTCTGCAATAATTGCTGTCCTGCTATCCGGCCAACCAGGCCAGTTTACATACATTCCAGATATGTTTTTAATGCCCAATTATTTTTGCTTTATATAGTTTTCAAATACTATGCACCGCGGATCTGGCATAATTCACAATCTCTTTTGCCATCCAATAAGGTGCGTTTATCTCTGCTAATGAGGAACAAAACCTTTGTATTTTATCTAAGTCAGACTTTGTATCTATGTCTAATTTTAATTCCGGCAGCCATAATTCCGGTTCTGCATGCAACCATCCAATGGTAAAATCCTCTCGATGGTTTGTAATATAGTTCGTTACATGCTCACGATATTTATTATCATGCACTTTCTCGGCAACACTTGACAGAATATCAGCCCTTACAATTTCACAACCAAGGCCATCAGGCAAACCACACTCCGGTGTGTTGTTGGCTGCGTAATCGTATTGGCATTTTTGAAAAAAGTCTATCAGTTTGTCAACCTCTCCAGGATCTATCAAAGGATTATCAGCACATATCCGTACCACTACATCCAGATTATATTGCCGAATCACTTCAACAAAACGTGACAAGACATCCTCCTCACTACCTCGTACCGTGAATATACCCAGACGGTCTGCCAGTTCTACCAAAGGATCACAATCACTTTCTTCGCTAGTAGCAAGAATGGTAATATCCAGGTTTCTGGAACTCATAGACCTCAGTATAACCATCTCCAGCAAACTGTATCCTTTGTAAACCTTAGCCATACTCTTTCCGGGCAGCCTGCTTGAGCCCATGCGCGCCTGTATAATCCCAGCAACAGTGTTCATTTGCTGAATTTCTCCCTTACCAACATAAAGCCCTCAGCATATTTAAAACCTATTCCAACACCTCTTTTTTGTGCTAAAACCCTCAAGGCTTCATCATCCATATGAGGAGCTATTACCAGAACTCTCATTTTACAACTTTGAACTTTTTATCTTTTTAATTCTTTATCAATTTGCTCCCAATCGCTCCTGCGCCTTTCCTCTCTCTTCTTACACCAGACTATATACCTCCTTACACCTTCTTCAAAATTGACCTTTGGACTCCATTTAAGCTCTCCTTCTGCAAGATCACTTGATACCTCTTTTCCCGAGAAGTCTCCAGGTCGGCCTTGAACATATTCAATTTTCACATCACCTACGATCTTTTGTATAGTTTCTGCTATTTCCTTAATTGTTATTCTCTCACTACCATCCAGATTATATATCTTGTTTTTTGCTATAGACTGTAAAGCCAAAACATTGCCTTCTGCAAGATCTTCAACATAAACGAATTTCCTAAACTGGAAGCCATCACCCGCAATGGTAAGTGTTTCTCCATTTAATGCTTTTTTCACAAATATAGGAATTACTGCACCATCCCTCGCCCTTGGACCATAAGGTATCCCATACCTAAGAATAGTCACGTCTAAATCATATAATTTACTATATGATTGACAATAATATTCTCCAGCTAACTTAGTTGCAGTATAGAAATGTGAAGGAGCGTGAAGTGGAGTAGTTTCATCCACATTATCTGATTCGGCTTCACTATATACCCAAGTGGTACTTCCATAAATAACTCTTCTTACTTTTGAATTTCTTGCCGCTTCAAGCACATTAATTGTACCCCTTACATTAATTGCTTCCGAATAATGAGGATCGGCAAGAACATCCTTAACATCAGCAACCGCAACAAGATGCATTACCACATCTATCCCACTCATTGCGAAACCCAAAGCTGCCATATCCAGAATACTACCCTGGTAATACTCTATATCATCTCTATATGTTGGCATAATACCATCATATATCCTTACTTTTACACCTTTATCCCTTAACTTATCAACAACATGTGAGCCGATAAAACCAGAACCTCCTGTTACTAAAACTTTCATTTTTATTTATATCCCCTATAGTTTAGTTAATTTGTATTTGTCCTTTGTTACTTGCCAGCGAAGCTAGCCGTCATTGCGCACCCGCCACACTGCACGCCGAGCAAGTTTATTATTAAGCTTTTTATAAAGAAAATTGATAATACCCTATCCTTCATCTCCCTTATAGTAAAGGGGTACGCACCAATGATTCTGTGCTATCCAATCCGTATTTGGCAACCCACAGTTTCTATTCATAATCTTGTGGCAAGGCTGATCATATACCTTTCCTGTTGATTTCTCTACATGGTCAAATACTATATATTTATAGTAACCGGAAACCATACCTTCAGGGAAAATGACTCGATTTTGATATCTTGAATCAAGATTATTTTTTGCATATTCGTTTTTCCAGTTTATAATATCATCCTGTCTGTCAACCTGAACACATCCAATCGCGGCCGTAAACTCACTCATCCTGTAATTC
>PBQF01000049.1 GCA_002724975.1 Parcubacteria group bacterium | reverse complement strand
CCACCTCCACCTCCACCTCCACCTCCACCTCCACCTCCACCTCCACCTCCACCTCCACCTCCACCTCCACCAGGTTCAGTTAGTGCCAGTTGTTCAGTTACCGTTTCGGACGCTCCATCATGTGAGGACGGAATAGATAATGACAGCGACGGACTTACTGACGGTGATGATCCAGATTGTAGTTCCTCCCCAGGCCCAGGTAGTTCCTCCCCAGGCCCAGGTAGTTCCTCCCCAGGCCCAGGTGGTGGTGAGACGGGCCCGAATCCAGACTTACTTATTTCTACCGGTCCTACCGCAAATTCCTCGAACCTGTCAGAGGGTGATGTTGTGACATTTAATGCCACTGTGAGGAACGATGGTGCTGGCGGTACTGACTCTGGTTTCTCTGTTGAATTTAAAGTTGACGGAAGTTCTCTCTCAACTGAATATAGTGGAGTGCTTGGAGCTGGAAACTCAAATAGCGTTACCTCATCAGGATGGTCGGCAACAGAAGGAATTCGTAGAATACAGGTTTGTGCCGACTCTACAGGTTTAATTCCTGAAACAAACGAATCTAACAACTGTACTGAGACTGATATTTCTGTCCAACCTCCTCCACTAAGTCAATGTGAGGACGATTTAGATAATGACGGAGACGGCTGGACAAGCTCTGAAGATCCGGGTTGTTGGAATGGAGGAGTCTATGATCCTAATGACGACAATGAAGCGGACGGTTTAACTTCATTCCAGTGTTCTGACGGAGAAGATAATGACGAAGATGGAGATATTGATGGTAATGATTCAGATTGTGTTAGCTCGACAGACGACAGTGAGTCAAGTCCAGAGTGGAGAGAGTTCTAAATTAAACCTTCTCTTTACAAAAAGCTTGATTTTAAGCCCTATTCTTGATAGACTCCTTCCTGCGTATGTTTAATACAGGGACAAAAACTAATAATAAATTAATCGAGGCAATGTTTGGTGCTGGTGTTCATTATGGGTATTCAAAATCCAGAAGGCACCCTTCTACAAGCCCTTTTATTTTTGGTGCCAAGAATAAGGTTGAAATTTTTGACTTAGAAAAAACAAGCAAGGCTTTAGAGGATTCCTTTAATTTCGTCCTATCTTTAGGAGAGAAAAATAAGCAAATTCTTTTTGTTAGTGGCAAAAAGGAAGCTGGTAGTATTTTAAGAGAGACTGCTAAAAATTTAGGTGTATCTTATGTTGCTGGAAGATGGATTGGCGGAACGCTTACAAATTTTTCTGAAATTAGAAAAAGAATTCAGAAATTCTTAGATCTTCAGGAGAAAAAAGAAAAAGGAGAACTTTCAAAATACACAAAAAAAGAGAGACTTCTTATTGATAGGGATATAATGGATTTAGAATCGAAATTTGGCGGTCTTATGGATATGCAAGAATTACCAAGTGCTTTGTTTGTCATAGATTCTGAACAAGAAAAAATCGCTGTAACCGAAGCCCAGAAAATGGGCATTCCAGTCATCTCAATTTCAAGTTCTGACTGTAATATTAAAGGGATTGATTATCCGATTCCTGGTAATGACTCATCTCTTTCAAGTATAAAGTTTTTTGTTTCTAAGATAGCAGACGCATACAAAGAGGGGCAAAAAAAGTCTAAATTAAGTTAAAATTAAATAATAATCTTGAAAAAATGATTACCACGGATCAAGTTAAAGAATTACGCGGAAAAACTGGTGTTTCCATAATGCAGTGTAAAAAAGCTTTAGAAGAAGCGGATGGAGACATGGAAAAAGCAGAAATTCTTTTGAGAAAAAAAAGTAAGGAAGTGGCGGCTAAAAAGGCATCAAGAGATTTGGGAGCCGGAGTTGTAGCTTCATATATTCATGGCAACGGTTCAATTGGGTCGTTGGTGGAGCTTTTATGTGAGACTGATTTTGTGGCTAAAAATGAGGATTTTAAAGTGCTTGCGAAAGATATTGCTATGCAGGTAGCAGCTACTGAAGCCGAATTCTTAAGTAAAGAAGATATTGGTGAAAAAGATAAAATTAAGGTGAGGGAAATTCTCATGGAGGAAGTTAAGGATAAGCCGTCGGAAATGCGTGACAAAATTTTAGAAGGAAAACTTGATTCGTATTTTAAAGAAAGGGTTCTTCTAGAACAAGCCTTTATTAAAGATCCAAATGTTAAAATTTCTGACCTAATCCAATCCGCCGTCCAAAAATTTGGTGAAAGAACTGAAATAGGCAGATTTACTAAATTTACTATTTAAGTATTTTAAAATGATATTTCTCTACATACTCTTAGCCATTTCCATAGTAGGAGTTTTTTCCGTACCTCTTCTTCGAATAATGAAACCAAACTCAAATATTGAAGGTGACAGAGAGTTTTCCAAAGATGATTTGCATAGAAATTTAAATAATGTTAAAAATCTAACTTTGGAGAAAGCTAGGAATATAGGCCAAGACTTGGGAAAGAATTTTAAGGCGGTCTATGACGAAGGTGTTTCCAAAATTAAAAGCACTAAAGTTTCAGGATTAGTGCAAGGCAGGGGGGTTCTAAAACAAAAAGAGATGGCATCTAAATTTTTGAAAGATGTTAAGGAGCATAAGGACAGAATTAGAGAGGAACTCACGAATGGAACGAATATTGAAGAGGAAGTTCCTACAGAAGTTCCAAAGATAGGAAGTGGAATAGAAGAAGACAAAGTAGAATAAGCCACCTTAGCTCAGTTGGCTAGAGCGACCGCCTTGTAAGCGGTAGGTCCTCGGTTCGAATCCGAGAGGTGGCTCATAAGGTAAAAAAATACCCCTGTTGGGGTATTTTTTGCTATAATTTCCCAATATGGCCAAAGAAAAACAGAATAAAGGACACTATCATCCGTTAAGTGTGGTTGGAAGAGATATTTTGAAGATATTCTCTAAATTAGGTTTTGAAGTTGCCACGGGCCCAGAAGCAGAATCTGGATACTATAATTTTGATGCGCTCAATATGCCTAAAAACCATCCAGCGAGGAATATGTGGGATACTTTTTGGCTGGAACCTAAAAATGCAGATATACTCCTTCGAACCCATACTTCTCCCGTCCAAGTTAGGTATATGGAGAAAAACAAAGCACCTTTGGCTATTATTGCCCCCGGCAAGACATTCAGGTATGAAGCAACTGATGCAACACATGAGGCACAATTTCACCAACTTGAGGGGTTAATGGTTGGAGAAAATATAACGCTTTCAAATTTCAAGGCTATAATTGAAGAGTTTTTTGAAGAGTTTTTTGAAGAAAAAAAAGAAGTTCGACTTCGGCCTAGCTACTTTCCTTTTGTTGAACCGGGTGTAGAAGTCGATATGAGAGATATTGGAGACAAGAAATGGCTAGAGATTATGGGAGCTGGGATGGTTCACCCAAGAGTTTTGTTGAATGTAGGAATTGATCCGAGAAAATATCAAGGATTTGCTTTTGGTATGGGCATAGACAGATTAGCAATGCTTAAGTACGGGGTTGATGACATTAGATTGTTCTATTCTGGAGATTTAAGATTAACTAATCAGTTTTAATGAAAGTTTCTTACGACTGGCTACAAGATTATTTCGAAGACAAGTTACCAGAACCAAAAGAGTTGGCTGGGACCTTAAGTTTAAAGGCTCTCGAGGTTGAGGGTATTGAAGGAAATATTTTAGATATTGATGTTTTACCGAACAGAGCACATGATGCCCTAAGTTATCTTGGCTTGGCTAAAGAAATTGCAGTAGTTTTTGACACAGCCTTAAGGTTTCCTGAAATAAAATATGAAAGAGCAGGTGAGAAATCAAGTGATTATATAACTTTAAATGTTGAAGACCCGAATCTTGTACCTCGGGCTATGAAAAGAGTTGTGTTTGATGTTGAAGTAAAAGAATCTCCGGATTGGCTAAAAGAACGGCTCGGTTCAATAGGCCAGAAATCTATAAACAATATTGTTGATATAACTAACTTTGTGATGTGGGAGACTGGCCAGCCAGTTCATGCTTTTGATTTGGATAAAATTAACAATGGAGAAATTATTATTAGGGGAGCGAAAGAAGGAGAGAAAATTACCACTCTCGATAATCAAGAGTTTGTATTAGAAAAAGGAATGCTTGTTATTGCCGACCCAGTTAAGCCATTAGATATCGCTGGAACTAAGGGGGGAATTAATTCTGGAATAGACGAAAATACTAAGAAAGTGGCTCTTTCAGTCTGTAATTTTGATGGTACCTGGATAAGGAACACCTCTTCATCCCTGGGCCTCACAACAGACGCATCGATTAGATTTAGTGCTGGAATTAGCCCAAGTATGACTGAGGGAGCCATGGAAAGATTGTCTGGACTGGTTGCAGAACTTGCTAAAGGAAAGGTTTCAGGGGAAGTTTTAGACAATTATCCGAAAGAGAAAGTTAGAACATCCGCACTGTATAAAATTGGTGTTTCGCTTGATGAGGTGAACAAACTTCTGGGAAGCAATATGGACAAAGGTGATGTTGAGAACGTTTTAAATAAATTTAAGAAACATGCTGGGTTTGAGTGGGAGAAAGTTCAGCCACTGGACAGGGTTCTAGAAGAAGCGAGGAAACATGAAGGAAAACCATATAAGTATGGTGCAAGTGTTACTTTTGATGCACCAAATTATTTTGACTGCTCTTCTTTCGTTAATTATGTTTTCGTACAAGCTGGGGTGGCTCTTCCAAGGAGAACAATTGATCAATTTGTTTATGGGATAGAAATTAAAAAAGGCGACTTAAAAGCAGGGGATTTAGTTTTTTCTTTAACAAAGGAAGGGGAAAGCGAAATTGAACGGCTTGGAACCAAACAAAATAATATTCATAATCAATCAGTCGATTTCATGAAGGGAACAGAAGTTCCTAATGGTGTGAGCCATAATGGGATTTATTTGGGAGACGGAAAAGTAATCCATGCATCTGGGAAATGGCACAAAGGTGAGGTTGTCATAGAAGATTTAAATAATACCCCATCTTTTGAAAATGTTGTTGGATACAGGAGAATTATTACAGACGACAAAGAGAGGTATGTAGTTAATATTCCACCAGAGCGTCTTGATTTAAGGGCGGGAAATGGTTTTTTGGTGAGTGGGAACAAAGAGGATTTAATAGAAGAAATAGGTAGGATTTATGGTTATTCAAATATTAAGAGTGTTTTACCAGAAACTCTTAAACCGAAAGTTAATAAGACTTTTTATTACACTGAAATTTTGAAGGATACGCTAGTCAATGAAGGATTCTCAGAGGTTGTTACTTACTCATTCCAAGATAAAGGCAAAGTTAAACTGGTCAATCCATTATCTCAAGACAAGGGGTATTTAAGAGATAATCTATATGATGGCTTAACAAAGTCATTAGAACTAAACAAAAAGAACGCACCTCTTTTAGGTATGGAAGAGATTAGAATTTTTGAAATAGGCAAGGTTTTTGATAAGAGTTCTGAGTATTTATCTCTCGGTATTGCTGTGAGTGGCAAAACAGACTTAAAAGAAATTGAAAATAAGATTAAAGATATTTTGGGAAATGTGAAATCAGAAATTAAAAATGGAATTTTGTTGGCGAAAATTGATGAAGAAAAATTAGCAGAGGCAAGTTCGTACAATGATTTAAGTGATGACTTAACCACTGCTAATAAATTTGTCCATATCTCGCCATACCCATTTGTTTTAAGAGATATTGCTGTTTGGGTTTCAGAAGGAGTAGAGTCAACAGAAGTATCAAGGGTTATATCAGAGGCGGCTCACAATAAGGAAGCGACCGGAGTTTCTATTGTAAAATTAGACCTTTTTGACACATATGAAAAAGATGGGAAGGTGTCATATGCTTACCATCTAGTGTTCCAGTCGAGTAAAAGGACATTATCAGATAATGATGTAAACAAGGTTATGGAAGAGGTTGTTAAACAGATAAATCTTAAAGGATGGAATGTCAGATAAGAAAATTTTAAACGTCCCACATTTTTCTCAGATTTTAGATGTAAACGATGATAGTTGGCATAGTCGTGCTTGTGGTGTTGCTACATTGGCAATGATTATAAAATATTATCTTGGGAACGATTTCTTTTCACTAGATAGTTTGATAAAAGAAGGCCTTTCTATTGGAGGTTATGATAAAAAATATGGATGGACCCACAGCTTTTTGGTTTTGTTAGCACATAATTATGGTCTATATGGTTATCAAGAAGAATTTAAAAGTAGAAATAAGGTTTTTGAGAAAAAGCTTGTAGAGGGTGGTATCGAAAAATTTAAAAATACACTTTTAAATAATAAACCAGTGATTGTTTCAGTTGATGTTGGTTTTAGAAATAATAAAGAGACTCACCTGATAGTTTTGGTTGGTGTTGAAATGGAAAAAGGAAAATTAAAAGGATTTTATTGTAATGATCCTCAGTCAGACAAAAGAGGTGACGGAGAGCAAGAATTTGTTGATTTAGAGAGGTTCTATAAGTTCTGGAGAAAGATGGCAATTTTTATCTCAAAAGAGACCCAATTTTAGCTTTAAAATCAAGCTTTAGAAATCCACAAAAACCTTGTAATTTAGCCATATTTTGGTAAAATAGTAAGTGTGTGAAAGAGCACATTTTTGTTATTTTATGGCTGAAAAAAAGGAGAAAAAAAACGCATATAAGGCCTCTGATATTATAGTTTTAGAGGGTCTTGATCCGGTACGAAAAAGGCCTGGAATGTACATAGGTACAACCGGTCCCGACGGAATACATCATTTGATTGTTGAAATTTTTGATAATGGCCGAGATGAAGCCATGGGAGGTTTTGCCGACCATGTTGAGATTGCACTCTTACCTAACAATAGGGTCAGAGTTGTAGATAATGGTAGAGGTGTTCCGGTTGATAAGCATAAACAAACAAAAGTAAGTGCGCTTGAAACAATTATGACAACCCTTCACGCTGGCGGGAAATTCAGCGGGGAGAGTTATAAAATCTCTGGAGGACTTCACGGAGTAGGAGCGTCAGTTGTTAACGCTCTTTCAATTTACACAAAGGCAGAGGTTCACAGGGACGGCGGGAAATATGTACAAGAATATAGCAAGGGTAAAAAGAAAAGTGCAGTTAAGAAAATTGAGGCATCAAAATTAACTGGGACGATTATTACTTTTGAACCAGATGCGGAGATTTTTCCTGAAATAGAATATAACTGGGAAAAACTTATTCGTCATATGAGGCAACAGGCTTATTTGGTTAAGGGTCTTAGAATCAGTCTTATTGATGCTAGAAATTATAGTGGGGAAATCCCAGGAGATAAAATTTTCTTTTTAAAGGACTTAAGGTTAGAAGTTCCAACCGAATCTTTCTATTTTGAAGGAGGTCTTGTTTCACTCATTAAATTTTATAATGCTTCACAGAAGGAGATACATAAGAATATTTTTTATACAGAAAAAGAGGCAGACGGAGTTTTTGTTGAGGTGGCTCTTCAATATGTAGATGATATTTCATCCCGTATTGTTCCTTTTGCTAACAATATATATAACTCAGAAGGCGGAACTCACATAACTGGATTTAAAACAGCCTTAACAAGAACGGTTAATAATTACTTGAATTCCAGTGGGAGAAATGGCACCAAGACAACAAAAGATAAAAAAGATAAAAAAGATAAAGATAATTTTACAGGAGAAGATGTTTTGGAGGGGCTAACAGCCGTTATTTCAGTTAAGCTTAAAGAAGCCCAATTTGAAGGACAAACCAAAGGGAAACTCGGCAGTCCCGAGGCCAGAGGAGCAGTTGAGCAGGTTTTTGGGGACGCTCTAACTGCTTTTCTTGAGGAAAATCCTGATGACGCCAAATCTATTGTTAATAAGGCTACTCTAGCCCTAAAAGCCAGAAAAGCAGCTAAAGCTGCAAAGGATAGTGTTTTAAGAAAGGGTGCACTTGAAGGTTCAAACCTTCCCGGCAAACTTGCTGATTGTCAGAGTAAGAATCCAGCAGAATCAGAGCTATTCATAGTCGAGGGAGATTCAGCTGGGGGTACGACCAAATCCGGAAGAGACAGGAGAACGCAAGCTGTTCTGCCTATTAGAGGGAAAATTCTCAATGTCGAGAGAGCTCGGCTTGACAAGATGCTTTCTTCAGAGCAAATAAAGAATATTGTTATTGCTCTTGGAACTGCAGTAGGGGATACATTTGATATAGAAAATCTTAGATATCATAAAGTTATTATTGCCGCCGACGCAGATGTGGATGGCGCACACATTAGAACTTTGCTTCTAACTTTGTTTTATAGATATCTAAAAGAGATTATCGAGAGAGGATACTTATATATTGCCCAACCACCTTTGTATAAGATTGAAAGAGGAAAGAAAGTCCTAGCTCATGTTTATACTGAAGAAGAAAAAGATGCTTTCTTGAAAAAAGAGAAAAACGACGCAGATAAACTTGTGCTTCAAAGATATAAGGGTTTAGGGGAGATGAATGCTGATGAGCTTTGGGGAACAACCATGAATCCCGAAAATAGAATTCTAAAACAAGTAACAATTGAGGATGCACAGGAAGCAGACCGGATCTTTGATGTTTTAATGGGAACGGATGTTGCTTCTCGTAAAAGCTTTATCCAATCCAACGCCAGACTAGCAAATTTAGATATTTAAATTGTTCTGACATCAACCAAATCGGCCTTAACTACAAATCTGTCATCTAAATTTCCAAAAGAATTACAAGTCGAGAGAGTGACTTCCTTTTTGTAGTTTTCAAAAACAACTAAAGCATTTTCTGTGCCCGTCCCTTCAACCTTAGGTAGAGCAGGGAAGATTAAAGCAAGTTTTTGCTCTAAAACACTTTGAGTGAATGTAGTGTCAGTGGTGACTTCCTTTTCTTTTGGTACTAAGCCAAAAACGGAGAGAACCAGAAATCTTCCTACAAAGACAATGGGTCAAAGGAGAATGAATTCTATTAGGTTTTCCTGATTATTTGAATTATATTGCTGAACATGTAGTATTAACGCTTGACAAAATCTATCATATACTATGCTGTATATGAAATTAAATGGTTCTATTGAGCCGTAGAAATAAATGAAAATATGAGAGACGACGATAAATTAGAAGATTCAATCATAAAGATTTTGGCAGTAGTTGGGGCTGTAGTTGTCCTGTCCTTTAGTGGATTTATAACAATGACAGTTTTAACTAATTTGCCTGATATTTTTTCAAATATTACAGCACAGGCTGTGAACATTACACAGACGTTTATTCCGAATGAAAGAATAGTTGTAACTTTAAGTGACGAAACTCCTGGGGGCGGTGATACCGTGAAGCTTTCTTTTGAGCATCTTTCTAAGGGCAGTGATGGTTCATACTCATTCTTTTATGAATGTAGGGACGGTGTTCATTTTGAAAGAGCTGGCACAAATGGTGAAGTGATATTCTGTAATACTCCATATAATTTTATAAACTCCGACAATTCTTTTTCTTTTGTTGTTTTTTCTATTAAGCCAGAAGCAATCAAGGTTCCTCTTTCTATTAACTTTGTTAAAAATAATTCAACAAGAATTTCTAAGAGGGGGGAGGCAACACTAAAAATTAATAAAGGTAGTGGAACTACCGATGATGGGGCAATTCTAATTATAGGTAATAGTGGAGATACAGCGGAGACGACACCAAGAAGTTCTGGAGCCAATATTTACCTAAACCAAGCCCCCTATATCGGATTCGCCATGAATGCAAAAGGATATCTCCTTGTGTTAATTTTGAGTCTATGGATTGTCGCCGCCGCTTACTTCATTATTAGGAGGAGGAACGGAGGCTCTATCTTCTTGACTGATGCTGAAACGGAAGTTGATCCATATGACAGAAGCTTTGTTCAAGATGCCAGAGCAGTTAGCATTAGTGAAGTTATAGAAGAAAAGGAACACACTCCAGTTCAAAGTTATACAGAAACTGAATCCAATCTTGATGCTTCTGACATAACACGCTCCTTTAAAAAAGCTTCTTTTAATGGAAATGATTTACCTGTTGAAGATTCTTTTGAGGAAGAGATTCAAGAACAGGCCAAACCTGAAACTGAAAAGAGTTTAGAAATGCACGCCAAAGAAGGGGGAGTTCTAGTCTCTTCTGACGCTTTGGATCTTTTAGACATCTCTTCATCTCTACAAAATAGGGAAAAAATTGATATTTTGAATTCCGTTATAGCTATTGCCAGAACAACGTTCCCTCGAGAAGATGGCTGGGTTATTCTCGACAAAAAAAGACTTGAAGCAATAATTATTTGCTTCAAACCATGATGTTGTCAGTGTTTTTGCCAATTGGCTAAGCAAGGACGAAAACCAAAAAGTCTTCTCATTTCTAAGACTCTTGAGAAGAGCTTAATTTTTCCACAAATTATCAACAGGTTTTGCACAAATTTGAATTGGCAGTATCTCTGAAAAGTGTAATATGAGAATAGCTTACAAAGAGGTCTTCGGATCTTGAGTAAGTTAGAAAGTCCCGCTTTAAGCGGGGCTTTCGTCTTGGTCCTGTATAAATATAGTATGTACTATTAAAATTCCAGAGTTCTATATAGAGCTTTTTTCATATTTTAAAAACAAAAGGTGTCGCGGGGGTTATAAAGCAATTAGTCGTTTTTAAGATTCTATTCTCACTTCAAGATTATTATTTTTTCAATTAAGTTGTTAGAATATGCACGTGCCCCAGATTAAAACATTTCTTGGAAGTCGCCCATATCTCTCGGTTTTTGTGGCCGCAGTAGTATTAGTCTTGCTATTTTTCCTATTTAAGGGTGAGAAGGCCCCTGACATGGATTTGACCAAAGCAAGTCTTGGGAATCTGGTAAGGGAAATCAATGTCACCGGCAGAGTTAAAGCAGCTCAAGAAGTTGACCTTGGCCTTGAGAAATCCGGCAGAGTTTCAAGCGTTAATGTAGGAGAAGGCGACAGGGTTTTTGTCGGCCAGGTTTTAATCAAGCTTGAAAACGGAAGCATTACCGCCGATCTGGAGAAGGCCAAAGCTAATTTTAAGTCTGCCGAGGCAACTCTGGTAGAGTTAAGGCGTGGGTCAAGGCCCGAAGAAATAACTATTCAAGAAACAAAGATAGAAAATGCAGAAAGTTCTGTGGGGGAGGCAAGGCAGGCTCTTTTGGATGAGATAAAAAAATCATTTACCTCATCTGATGACGCTATTAGGAACAAAGTTGATTTACTTTTCTCTAGCCCAAGAACCTCCAGTCCAGAATTGACTGTACCGACAATAACTTCTCAATTGGAAATAGATATTGAATCAGAGAGAATTCAAATTGAGTCAATACTGAATTCTTGGGAAGCAGATGCCAGTATTTTTACTGTGAATAGCAATTTGACGGAAGCTGGTGTTGAAATTAAAGACAATTTAGCCAAGATGAGAGTCTTCTTAGACAAGATGGCATTGGTTGTTAATAGTTTGGAGGCAAGCGCCAATTTAAGCCAAACAACTGTAGATTCCTATCAGTCAGATATCTCTTCTGCAAGAACCAGTATAGATACAGCCAGCTCCAATATTTCAACCGACAATGAAGGCTTAGTTGACGCTAATGCTTTATTGAATCTTGAAAATAGGAATCTCGAACTTTTAATAGCTGGGAGTGATCCTCAGAAAATATTAGTCCAGGAAGCTTTGGTTGAAGCAGCCCAAGCTGATGTTAACAAGGCCCTGGCGGAGCTTAGGAAAACCTTAATTGTCTCCCCTATAAGTGGAGTGGTTACCAAGCAAGAGGCTAGGGTGGGAGAAATTATAGGAACTAACACCACTCCAGTTTCTGTCATCTCTGATCAGTCTCTTCAAGTTGAAGTTAATGTCCCAGAATCGGATGTCGTCCTTATTAATACTGGTAATAGTGCAAGAATAAATCTTGATGCATATGGGAGTGATATTGATTTCTCTAGCGTTGTTGTCTCCATCAATCCTGGAGAAATTGTTCTTCAAGGGGTGCCAGCGTATAAGACGACAATAGAATTTTTAGAGGAGGACGAGAGAATCAGGCCAGGTATGACCGCAGACATTTTTATTCTTGCTGACACTAGGGAAAATGTTCTCAATATTCCAAGAAGGGCCGTTTTAAGAAATGGCAAGCGGGAATATGTAAGGGTGATAGTAAGTGGTGAGATTATTGAAAGAGATGTAGTCTCTGGCTTTAAGAGCTCCGACGGTAGAATCGAAATTGTTAGTGGTCTTGAAGAAGGTGAAGAAGTAATTGTCTTTATTGAAGAGCAGTGAGTTTAATATCCGCCAAAGGTCTTGAAAAAATCTACTCTGATGGCACTAAGGCATTGAGAGGGGTTGATTTAGAAATAGAATAAGGAGAATTTATAGCTATCATGGGTCCCAGTGGCTCTGGTAAGTCAACCCTTCTTCATATTTTGGGTTTTCTAGACAGGCCAACGAAAGGAAATTTAAAATTCTCCCAGACGAGCCAAGATGATTACAGTGAATTAGATTTGGCAAAGATTAGGAATTCTGAAATGGGTTTTGTTTTTCAAATGTTTAATCTTCTACCGCGGGCTTCAGTTCTAGAAAATGTCAAACTTCCTCTGACTTACAGGGAAATAATAGAGCCTCGGAAGACCGAGATTGCCAAACTTGCCATCAAGTCGGTTGACTTAACTTACAGGATTGAAAATCTCTCTAATGAACTTTCAGGAGGGGAGAAGCAGAGGGTCGCTATTGCTAGGGCCCTAGTTAACAATCCTAAAATTATTTTTGCAGATGAACCGACTGGAAATCTTGATTCAAAAACAGGCAAAGTAATTATGGAGATTTTAAGAAGATTAAATGAAGAAGAAAAGAAAACAATTATTTTAATTACCCATGAAGCCAGAACTGCCAGTCATGCCAAGAGGGTTATTAAAATGCTTGACGGTAAAATAGAGGAAGATGTTTTTATAGGTAGGAATAATTACAAAGATAAGTATTTGAAATAATGCTTTTAAGAGACGCTCTGAAGACTGCAACAAAGGGTATTGAAGTAAATCGTTCACGGTCGGCCCTTACTATATTAGGTATCGTCATCGGTATTGCGGCCATTATTTTAATTGCTTCAACTGGAGGGGTTGCCGAGGAAGCGATTGTTGGTGAGCTTGGAGGGCTTGGAGCCGAAACTATTGTTGTTAGGCCCGGCAAGGAGCCGACCGGCATCACCAGTTTCGTTGATGTTTTATTTGCTGATTCTCTAAAGCAGAGAGAATTAGATGCCCTCCGAAACAGGAATAATGTTCCCCAAGCTGTGTCTGCAGAGCCAGAAGTTTTTTTCTCTGGGTCAGTTTCTTACAGGAGTGAGATTTTTAAACCGACTGTTTTGGGATTTTCTGCCGAATACATGATGGATTTTCTAGGATTGGAATTAGCGGATGGGGTCATTTTTACAGAGGAAGATGTTAGATCGAAATCACAAGTTGTTCTTTTGGGTTCAAGAGTAGTAGAAGAACTTTTTGAAGAAGACGAGGATCCGATTGGTAAAAGCGTTACCATTAAGGATATAAAATTTAAAGTCATCGGAACCTTCGTCCCCAAGGGACAAGTAGTTTTCTTTAATGTCGACGAGCTTGTTCTTCTGCCGTATACTGTGGCTCAAACATATCTGACAGGTGATAAGCATTTTACCCAGATTATTTTAACTGCTGATAGTCCAGAATCGGTCAGCCGTGCTGTCTTTAATGCTGAGGCAACTCTGCGGGAGCTTCATGATATAGAGAATCCCGAAGATGATGATTTCTATATTCAGACCCAGCAAGGTTTAGTTGAGCAAGTTTCAAGCATTATAAATGTCTTCACTTTGTTTCTAGCCATGGTAGTGGCGATTTCTCTTATTGTCGGCGGCATTGGTATTATGAATATTATGCTTGTTTCTGTTTCAGAGAGAACCAAGGAAATAGGACTTAGAAAAGCAGTTGGTGCAACAAATAAGGATATACGATTGCAATTTCTTCTGGAAGCAGCTTTCTTAACTGGAGCTGGAGGAGTTATAGGAATCTTCGTGGGCACGCTCTTGGCATATGGCACAACAATTGGGGCCTCTCAAGCCCTTGATTTAGATCTTGTTTTTAGTTTTCCTTGGTTTGCCTCATTTCTAGGCTTGGCCAGTTCATTTTTAGTCGGCATTATTTTTGGTCTTTATCCAGCTATTCAAGCCTCCAAAAAGAGTCCGATTGAAGCATTGAGATACGAATAGATTCCCTTTATAAAGCCCTATTTCAACTTTATCCACATCTATATCTATAAAGCTTGACTCGATTTTTGTTCAAGTATATTATGTAGGGGCACTCATTAGGAGCTAGCTTCTGGTGAGTGTACTGGAAATGCCGCTTTCGGGCGGTGTTTCCATTTTAGGAGCTTTTATGTAATATTTTGTTGTGAAGAATTTCTTTATAAAAAAACTTATGAAGTCTCGAATGAAGGATGTGCCTGACGAGCAAATAGACGCCGCTCTGGGAATTTTTGAGAAGAATCCGGAGCTTTTTAAAAAGATAGCAGAGGAGATAAAAAAAGAGGTTGAAGGTGGGAAAGACCAAATGACTGCATCAATGGAAGTTATGGGGAGGTATCAAGAAGAGCTAAAGAATTTAAATAATTAAGATGTCACTTTCGATTGGTATGGTCTGGACACAACACGACATTTTAATATTGAATAATTTTTACATCAAATTGGGAAATTACCTAATAATTGTTATTTTGCTATCTCTTCTGTTGATTGTGTATAATTAGCATATGGCAAATGAGTCTTTTAAACCAGAAATTCCTTTTAAAACCCCAAGAGAGGAGCTTGATTATTTGCGTGAAGTTGTTAAGCAAAATGATTTGAAAATGGAATCTGCTGAAAAGGTTTCAACCAGAGAACTCATTGAAGAAAATATTTCAGATTATAAAAATGTATCAAGTGAAGAAATCTTATCTCCGGATTTAAAACTTGAAGAAAAAGAAGTTGGTGAAATTGTTTTAAAGTTGACCCCAGAGAAACACGATCAAAAAATGAATGAGCTTCTGGGAATTTTGCAAGAAAAGGGTATAAAAAATTCTCTGTCTGTTGTCCAGAAATTAAACAGCCCCCATCTAGAGGATGACTTTCATAGATTTTTAATTCAGTATTTAAAAAGCGGATATTCGATTGATGGGTTAAAAGAGAAAAGTGCTTTGTGGAAAAGTTTAAAGATGACTCTCTTTCAAATAGCTCTACCTTCGGAGAAAGTTTCAGAGAAAGAGAAGAATGCCCCCTTGAAAGAATTAATATCGTCTATGGAACAATTTTTTTCTGGGATGATGTCAATTTCAGAGAAATCATCAGAAAATAGTTATTTTACCTTAGAGATTGCAGTTTCTGTTAATAGTGATGATATTATAATGTATTGTGCTATTCCAGATAACAAGAAGGTTCTTTTTGAAAAACAAGCCCACTCTATTTTCTCAGGTATTCAGATTAGAGAGGAAACAGACGACTATAATGTTTTTGTTGAGAATGGTGTCTCTATTGCATCTTCGGGTTATTTAAAAGGGAAAGCAGTCTATCCTCTAAAGACCTATGAACAGTATGACTATGATCCGCTAAATATTGTTCTTAGTGCTTTTTCTAAGATTGAAAAAAGTGATGGGGGTGCTGCACTTCAAATAGTCTTTAAACCAAAGGGTGATTTCTATAATAAAAAAATAAATTCTGCTTTAGAAAAATTAAAAAAAGGTACACCGACGCCCGAAGCTATAGACATATCATATAGTTTTACAGATGATATAGCCAAAGGTTTCAGAAATTTAATAACCAGCTCTTCTCGAAAAAAAGATGATAAAACTGAAAAAACTATAGACAATCAGGCCATTGAATATCTTCAGGAAAAAGTTAAAAGTCCTATTATAGCGACGAATCTAAGACTGATTGCTTCTGCTAAAAATAAGGAAAGAGCAGAAACTATTTTAGGAGAGATGGAATCTTCTTTTAACCAATTTGAAAACAGCCCGGTTAATAAGATAACTTTCAATCGGTATCGTAGATGGAAATTAACGAATCTATTAAGGGACTTTTCTTTTAGAAGGTTTTCTGATTCAGATGTTATGCCGTTAAATTTGAAAGAAATTACATCAATGATTCATTTTTCGTCTGGCATAGCTTCTTCTTATCAGCTGAAACAATCAAGAGCTAAAGAAGCGTCTGCTCCGGTTTCTATGCCCCAAGAGGGTACCTTATTAGGGGTAAACATATCTCGTGGGGCAGAGACTAATATCTATTTGACCAAAGAAGACAGGCTAAGACACTTTTATACTATAGGGCAAACAGGCACTGGTAAAACAAATCTTTTGAAAAACATGATAATTCAAGATATTAAAAACGGTGAAGGTGTTTGTTTTATAGATCCCCATGGTGAAGTTATTCAGGATATATTGAGTAAGATTCCAGAAGAGAGGTGGGAAGACGTGATTTACTTTGATCCTGGTTTTACAGAAAGAGTAATGGCTTTAAATATGCTTGAATATGACCCAGCTTTCCCCGAACAAAAAACTTTTGTAATAAATGAGTTAGTTAGCATTTTTGAAAAGTTGTACGATTTGAAAGCTACAGGTGGACCAATGTTTGAACAGTATTTCAGGAATGCGGCGGGCCTAGTTTTAGAAGACCCAGAATCTGGCAATACTTTACTCGATATCTCTAGGGTCTTGTCAGACTCAAGTTACAGAGAAGCGAAGCTCTCCAAGAGTAAAAATCCTGTCATTAATCAGTTCTGGAGAGAGATTGCTTCTAAGACAACTGGAGAATCTGGTTTAGGAAATATAGTTCCATATATTACAGGTAAATTTGATGTGTTTTTGGCTAATGAAATAATGCGGCCGATTATAGCTCAGCAAAAATCAACTCTTAATTTTAGAAAGATTATGGATGAGAAAAAGATTCTTTTAGTGAATTTGTCTAAAGGGAGGCTGGGAGATATTAACTCACATCTGATTGGGCTTATCCTTGTTGGAAAGATTCTAATGAGTACTCTTTCAAGAGCTGATTCTACAACAGAGCAAAATCCTTTTTATCTATATATTGATGAATTTCAGAATATTACAACAGATTCAATCTCCACCATTCTTTCAGAAGCTAGGAAATATAAATTGAGTTTAAATGTTGCTCATCAATTTATTACCCAATTAGAACCAAAGATTAAAGACGCTGTTTTTGGAAACGTTGGTTCAATTGTTTCATTTAGAGTTGGCCCAGAAGACGCTGAATTTCTTGAAAAACAATTTACGCCAACATTTAATGCTAATGATTTAATAAACATTGATAATTTTAATGGCTATGCAAGAATTTTAGCAAATGGTAGTCCTGTTAAGCCATTTAATATTAAAGTTCTTCCTCCCACCAAAGGTAATCCAGAAAATATTGAAAAAATAAAACAATTATCGTACTTGAAATATGGTAGACCAAGAGAAGAGGTGGAAGAAGAAGTGTCAGATAGATATAAGCCAATGCTTTAAATAGTACCTTTTAGGACTTTTTCAATTACAGAACTGTCAAATACTCCACTCAATTCTTCAGAGTGGTCTTTGAGCCAAGTAGCTATTTTAGCGTTGTTATTTACTATGTTTATTATTTCAGACTCGGAAATATCTTTAGCGTTAAAGAGAGCTTTAGTAATTATCTCTGGGTCGTCTAGAATACCAGTCATGTCTATATTCTCACCAACATAAAGAAGATCTGCGTCTCCACTTGAAAAACCGCGGCTTACAAGTTCAGCCGGATCCATATTATCAAATATATCTTTCAGAGAGTCAATCATATGAGTTCTAGACGCTTCTCCAAGTCCCGCCATTGCACTATGTGAGTCTAGATTTGATTCAATGATTTTCCATGTATTTTCTCCTGGAGTTACATTATGTATGACCTCAGGAGGAACCACGGCTTCTGTGCCTTGGAATAGTTTTCCACCAATGAGCCATCCAACAGCTCCGCCAGCCAAAACAGCTACTGTCTTCCGAACCATTTTGTTCTTTCTTTCTTTGTCAACTTCTGATTCCACAACTTCATTTGTTGCATTAATCTGCTCAGAAAGACTGGTTAAGAGTATATCTGCAAAGCTTAGCGCTGAGTCTCTGGACTCGGCAGTCGCGATAGCCTTCTCTGTAGTTAGTTCGTTGTCTCTTCTGATTATTAATGATGCAATTCCTCTATCACCACCTACTCTTTCCATAGACAGACCTTTTTCTACTTGCAACATTTTTAATCTTGCTGCCTCCTTTCTTATGTCTTCCGTTGGAAGATTATCTACATAATCTTTTAATTCCCTAGAGAAAAACGCCTTACTAGCTTTTTTGGCCTGTTTCATTACCTCACTTTGGTGTCCCCATCTTTTTGTTCTTTCTAGTCCTGCCTCTACTCCAACATAAGTACCTACACCACCCATAGTAGCCCTAGCACCAACTATGGCAGCGCCCCCAACTCCAGTTGACGCAGCAACTCCGAGCAACAATCCGGCTACTAAACGTTTTTTGCCATGCTGTCGCCATTTGGTTTTCATTTTTTCTAGAATATTTTTTTCAATACCTTCAACAGCTCTTTCGTCAATATTTTTTTGTTCTTCACTTAGTAGATCTCTAATTTTCGTTTGCCTTTGGGCGTTAGCCTCTTCGGGGGTTATGCTTTCTTGTGCCAATCTTTTTGCTAGCATTGCTTCAAGTTCTACAAGTTCTTCTTTCCTGTATCTTTCAAGTCCTTCTTGATATTCCTTCCTTATCTTCTCAAGTTCCTCTACCCCCTCTTTTCCTCCAAAATCCATTTCCTCTCCCCTAAAACTTAATTTTCTACCAAACAATTTACCCAACTTGCCTCTAAATACATTTCCACGCAGTCTTTTAGCCTTAAGATAAAGATCTCTTAAATCACCAAGAGGTAAACCTTCTGCATGATTTTTTTTACGAAGATCTTCGTACTTTTCTTTTAGGTCAAGAATTTTTTTACGAAGATCGTCGAGTTTCTTGATTTTTCCATCACGTTCAGATATCTGGGGAGGCATCTCTGTGCGGGGAGGCATCTCTGTGCGGGGAGGCATCTCTGTGCGGGGAGGCATCTCTGTGCGGGGAGGCATCTCT
>PBQF01000048.1 GCA_002724975.1 Parcubacteria group bacterium | reverse complement strand
TCATTACCTCCCGCTCCTGTTGCGGAAGGGCAATGATGGGAGTGGCCTCCCTGGTTTCAGAAAGACTATCACCTCGCGCACTCTCCAAAGAGCTGGCCTCCATCAGTAGTAGTCGGTGCCGACAGCGCGACGCACCTCTTCCATGGTCTCCTCGGCCGCCTCCCCTGCTCTCTCACAACCATCAGCAATAATATTTCGCACCAGAGTGGGATCTTCCAGATAGGGCTGAGCCCGATCATGAAGCTCCTGCTGCTCCTTCTGGAGTTCATCGATGAGGGGACCCTTGCAGTCCAGGCAGCCGATGCCGGCGCTTTGACACCCCTCGACAACCCACTCACGAGTCTGTTCGGTGGCGTAGACCAGGTGCAGTTCCCAGACCGGGCACTTGGCCGGATCACCGGGATCGGTACGGCGTACGCGTGCCGGATCGGTCGGCATCCCTTTGACCACTTTTTCGACCCGTGCCGGATCATCACGCATGGCGATGGTATTGCCATAGGACTTGGACATCTTCTGCCCATCGAGCCCCGGCATCTTTGCCGCTTCGGTGAGAAGGGCTTCAGGTTCGGGGAGAATTATCCTCCCGCCTCCCTCCAGGAAGCCAAAGAGCCGCTCTCTGTCGCCCAGGGTAATATTCTGCTGGCCCTCCAGAAGCATCTTCGCCCGGGCGAGCGCCTCTTCATCCCCCTGCTCTGTCCACCCTTTTCTGAGCGTTCTGTAGAGCTTTGCCGCTTTCTTCCCCATCTTCTTGATCGCCGCCTCAGCCCGGGCCTCGAAATCGGGCTCTCGACCATAGATGTAGTTAAAGCGGCGAGCGATCTCCCGGGTCAACTCCACATGGGGTACCTGGTCTTCACCAACGGGAACAAAACTGGCCCGATAGATGAGGATATCGGCCCCCTGTAATAAGGGATAACCCAGAAAACCATGAGTAGCGAGCTCTCGCTCCTTCAATTTCTCCTGCTGATCCTTGAAGCTTGGGACCCGCTCAAGCCACCCCAGGGGAGTGATCATCGAGAGCAGAAGTGCAAGTTCAGCGTGTTCCACCACCCGGGACTGGATAAATAGTGTCGCCCGCCCCGGGTCGATCCCAGCCGCTAACCAGTCCACCACCATGTCCCAAACATTCTCCTCGATGATGGTCGGCTCCTCATAGTGGGTAGTGAGCGCATGCCAGTCCGCCACAAAAAAGAAGCTCTCATACTCCTGCTGAAGTTTTACCCAATTCTTGAGGACACCATGATAGTGGCCGAGGTGGAGGCGGCCTGTGGGGCGCATGCCAGAAAGCACGCGTTTGTTTTGTCCCGGAAGATTCATCTAAAGCCCTGATCAGATCAAAAGGTGTTGTAACACTAGATATAATACCCGATTACACCATCATATTTTGATTTTTGCTTTGTATTTTCTTTACTGACTAAAAAAACTACCTTGACTCCCAACACCCATTCACCCTAATACCTCCTCCCGGCTACTACCACCCCCAGGGGATGAGATCAGCCAGATCGATCTGTGGAATATTTTGGCGGAGCGATGGCGGCTGATCGTGGCAGCCACCCTTCTGGCAACCCTGATTGCCACCGTCTATACCCTGACCGACCCTCTCCTCTACAGGGCGACGGCCTACTTTCTTTCCCCCACAAAATCAGATGTAGCGCCACTCAATTTGTCTTAACCAGGTGTACAGGGTGTATCAGTAGATAGTGTCTACTCTTACTGCAAGCGCATTCTCAGTTCAAAGATGCTGCTTCGTCGCTACTTCAGCGAAAACCATCTCGAACAAATTTTCGTAAAGGGCTCACCCACCTCCTACTCCAAAGAGGAAGCTTACTTACTCTTTTCCTCTCTCCCGAGACATATATCCCACATGGAGACAACGAGGAAGGTTGGCGACAGTCGGCCTTCAAGGCCGTTTCACCGAGCGATGGACGGCCTGACATGTACTGCAACTACAACGACTCTCTATCTTATGAAATTATCGATACGGTTATTCAGGTCACAAAATTACCTTCCCATATGTGTTTGGAACGTATGCTGAACACGGCCGAACTCTAAACATTTCTTTCCTTCTTACGATCAGTCAACGAGACCGTGAGAGGATTCTCTTCTGTATGGATTAAACAACCTCGTAGCTGCCAACTAGCCAGCATCCCCAATCAAATACCCGGTTTTGGGAGAAACCATTGCCTGGCCACCACCTGGGCTACAAAATCTCCATCAAATCCCCCTTCCCGACACTCAATCCACACCCTTTTGCCGGAATGGGCTGATTAAATTTTGTTTGTAGATGAACACCTCGTTATAAGCTAATGCTTTAGTTATAGACTTTTTTATTTATCTTATTGTCCTGCATCAGTATACTTTTACTTTCCTATAGTTTATTTTTGAAATTATTAGTCATGATGAAAAAAATACTACTTAAAAATAATTCCGCTATCAGTTGATGTCAGATCTAAACCAAACCACTGAACTCAATGAGGTCGATTTCGAAGCACTGGGAAGGGCGCAGACTCAGAGGGCATCAGGAAGAGATCTTTCGTTTAAGTGTCTTTATCATCAATCGAGAGAAGGGGCATGACGTCACAGTCGATCAGCGCGTCCCCCCTCCAATCGATCCAAATAAACTAAAGAGGGTAATGACAATCCTACTTGGTATACTACTTTAGGGTAATGGAAGGAGTGGCCTTAAACTTTGAGATCCTTCTATTCGAACAATCAAAAGATCAGAATTCAGAACTATGATACTTAACTCTTACTCAACCTGAATAACACACATGTTACCCTACCTGGTCGCTATTATCATCATCACTTCTCTTCTCTACTTACTAACCCCTATCGCCCACAACATTGGCCTGATCGACCAACCTGATTCACGAAAACAGCATTCGCAATCAACCCCTCTCACCGGTGGCATTTCCATCGCCTTTGCCTTTGGAATGGCCGTACTTTTTCTCCCAATTGGACTTGAGAGCTATCGCCTCCTCTTCTTCTCCATAATCACGATAGTCCTCATTGGCGCACTTGACGACCACCGTGATATCTCGCCAAAAATCAAGTTCCTTTTCCAATTTGCTGTCGCCACTGTGCTTGTTTTGGTTGACGACAAGGTGGTGCTCTTTATTGGTGATATCCTCTTCTCCGGCCGCTCACAAGGGCTGGGAATATTGGCGACCCCCTTCACCATCATCGCCATTGTCGGTGTCATCAACGCCTTCAACATGATCGATGGCCATGATGGCCTGACTGGAGGAGTCACCCTCATCACTTTCGGGGCCTACATCTTGTTGTTACACCTACAACCCGGCATGGCCCACACCCTTCCTCTTCTCTATCTTCTGGCGACAGTCATCGCCGTCTTTCTCGTTTTTAATTTAGAGTTCTTGGTCGGTCGCTACCGAAAGGTCTTCCTCGGAGATGCCGGAAGCATGTTCCTCGGCCTTGTCTGTGTCTACTTTCTCATTAACCTCACCAAGCCGGGTATAGAGATCATCAACGTCACTTCAGCTGCTTGGATTATCGGACTTCCTCTTCTGGATATGATCAGCGTCTTCATACTTCGCATCACAAAAGGCAGATCACCCTTCAACGCGGATCGATTACACATTCACCACCTTCTTCTAGACCTAGGCTTTGGGAAATACACAGTTCTGGTCATGCTTCTATCTCTACACCTCATCTTCACTCTTATCGGCCTACTCGGCACACTTTACCACTGGCCTGACGGCATTCTCTTCTGGGGGATGTTTGTAATTCTTGCTCTTTATATTGGTTTCAACATCAAAACCCAAACTCAGTCCTGATCTGGGTGTTCCACCTCAATCGGCTCATAATCCTCTCATGGATAAGGCGTCAGTGAGTTTGGATTAAAGGTGTCATTACTTATCGTTAACCCATTTTTTCCAGTCTTTTTATCAGGCCACCCGGTTTTTTTTGCCAACTCTACTTAACCCTCAATGCCAGTTGAGAATAGGGCCTTGCAATCCAGATCACTAATGAAATGATCAGAAATACTGAGATCAGGAAAAAAGGTAGTTGAAATTAGATGTCACACCGATCAATAGCAGTAATGATTCTGGGTAAAGAAAAACTAGCAATCACTCTGTGTAAAACACATCTTCGTTGGAGTGATCTTCGAGGAATTCGTGCCGGATGGTTTTCTCTAGCGCTTCTTCGAGAGGAACAGGTGATACAAACCCAGTTTCATCAATTGCTGTGTTGTACACCGAATTTGCGCAGAATTTCTTCATACGAATAGAACTAATTGCAAACCGTTTTCCAGTGACTGCAGCCGCCAGATCAAATCCCTTGCCCGCAAGATATCCCAGCCAGTAAGGGAGACGAAAACCAATCTTCTCCGACCGCCCGAAGATACGATTCACCCGAGCCACCAAGGCGTTCATGGTAAAATCTGGCTTGTCGATAAAGTTGTAGATATGTACACCGGGCTTGAACGACATCGAATACTCGATAAAGGCAACGATATTTTCGACATAGGCCATCGACTTGCGATTGTTCCCATGCCCCACCATCATGAAGCGACCGGAGGCAATCTGACGTAACAGATTGTAGACATTCCCTCGGTTCTGCTCACCAAACACAACGGTCGGACGGATAATCACCAAGGTTCGCTCATCCGGCGCCTCTGCCTGCCACTCGTTATAAATCTGTTCCGCCTCATATTTTGTACGTCCGTAATCATTAAACGGTGCAATCTTGCCAGACTCATCAGTACCCACAGGAGCAAAGCCATAAGTCGCCACTGTACTGGTAAAGATGATCGTATTTACACTCTTCTCACACGCCACAGTGCAGATATTCTTTGCACCACCGACATTCACATCATCGTACAAACTCAAGGGGCGCACATCGTCGCGGTGCTCTGCGGCTAGATTCACCACAACTGCTCCTTCAGACATATGATGACGGAGTTGCTCTACTGAACGAACATCGGCATTCACATCATGATCTGGAAATGTACGACTGGGGGCTTTGTCAAGAATAGAAAAAGCAGTATCAGGAACTTTTTGAAACCGTTGGCACAACTGAGTCCCTATAAAACCACTACCACCGATAACATCAATTTTCATAACTGATATCTTCCCTATTGTTATTACTCAAGATCATTATTTAAATAATGGCGTTCTACTTGCATTAGATCTAATGCTTGTATAGCGAGATGTGTCTCTCTCGAGATTATCACCTTATCATCTACTTATTAAAACATCGTTTAGCTGATAAGAGTTTGAAAACAATAAGATCAACACCGCATTGTTCACATTAATTTTATTATGATTATCTTCTATATCTCGTAAACTCCGACACAAGAAGAGTACCCTATAAATGAATTTACTGGTTCCTATTAAATATTTAAGATTAGTATACATACAATGAATATGGTTAGTTATTGTTATCAACTATGTCGCAATTGTAATGGCCGAAGAAGAAATGAGATACCAGAAAACCGTGGAAATAAATAATAATAAATTATTCATTAATATCAATTAGCCCTCGGCATAAGCAACCTGATGCCAATTTTAAATTTGGTATAAAGCTGCTTCAAGCTTCTTGTTTTAATAATCTCACGCAAGATTATATAAGGAGAAGAATAAAAAGATCTTAGGGCACGATCTTGAAGATTCCTTAATTCCTCACTAGAAATATTCTCATTTAATGTTCTAATTTTAAAATCAGCACTGGGTTTAATTGCAAATTGTAACCAATAGTCTTCTGAAGAAGATCCCTGGACTAAAGAGCGCTCATAAAGAACAGTTTTAGGAAATGGCGTACAAATTGAATAGTTAACATGAGCAGGTTTTAGTTCCAACACAAGATCCATGGTCTTCTTAATATCATCTACTGTTTCAGTTGGAATACCTATCATCAAATATGCAAAAACCTCAATTCCTGCTTTTTTAGTATTGTTTATAGCTAATCTTATCTGCTCTAACGTTATTCCTTTTTCGAGGTAGTCCAATAATCGTTGGGAACCAGACTCTATCCCATAATGAATTCTATAACAGCCTGCTTTTTTTAGTATATTCAACATCTCATTATCAACACGATCTATTCTTGAGCTGATTTTGAATTTTATCCCAAGATTTTCATCAATTATTAAATTACACAGCTTGAATATTCGTTTTCTATTAATCGTAAAGGTATCATCTATTATGAAAAATTCATTGATACCACGAGACCTCAAATATTTAATCTCACTCAAAACATTTTCTGCACTTCTATACCGATATCGGGTTAAGCGGATATCACAGAATGTGCACTTTGAAGGACAACCTCTTGAGGTCTGTATGGAAGCAACTTTTGCATCATTTGCAAGGACAACTGTATATTTTTTAAGATCGATCAGGTCATGTGCAGGCATAGCGAGTTCATCTAAATTAGCAACCGCTTTTCGGGCGGGGTTGATAATAGTAAGTCCGTTTTTATTATTTTTCCAGCCTAACCCCTCTATAGAGGATAGTTTAGTATCAAGATCTTCGACACATTTTTTAGCAATTAGGTTAATCAACTCATTAAAAGTTATTTCTCCTTCACCAAAAACAATAAAATCAACCTCGGGAAAATTAAGTGTTTCTTTTGGATATATTGTTGGATGGTACCCACCAAAGCATATTTTAGTTATTGGCGAAACATCTCTTATTATTCTTGCCACATCAAGGCAGTCGAGCAAGTTAAATGTTAAAACACTAAATCCAACGATATCTGGTTTTTTCTTTTTAATAATCTCTCGCAAATCATCCTTGTTAAGACCATCTGCCAGTGAGTCTATTATTTCAGGATTATGACCACCGAACTTTTTTAGATATCCGGCTACGTAGAGAATGCCTAATTTCTGTCTAAACTCTCGACGTTTGTCAAGTTTTTTTGTTACGTAAGACTCTATATAGTGTTTTTCAGGTGGAACTATAAATAGTATATTCATTATTGTATATTACGGCCAATGTCAGTCAATAAATTATAGAATTTTACTGCAGAAATATGAAATTGATACTTTTTTTCAAATAATTTTCTGCTATTCTGCCCCAATGCCGACAATAATGTTACATTATTTGAATACTGCTTAATAATTTCTTCAAGCCTTTTATAATTACCAATGATCACACTTTCGCCGCATTCACCCTTACGTATATCTCTAGCTATTTCACCGTCTCTATCACCAATAAATATGACTGGCTTCCCTGCTGCCAGAATACCGTAAAATTTACTTGGCACTATAAAACCTTCCATTTTTGGATCTAAGGTCACCCAATGTACATCTGCAATATTTAAACTTAAAGGTAGTAAATCACGGTTTTGGTAAGGTTTAAACATTATATTATTGAGTTTATTTTTTGCCGCATATTGTTTTACTGTATCGAAGCCATCTCCACATCCGATAAAAAGAAATAGAATATTATTATTAAATTTTAATTTATCTATAACTGCCAAAATAGTTGAAACGTCATGTGCTCTTCCTAAATTCCCGGAATAACCTATAACAAACTTACCCTCTAACCCCCAATCTTTACGAATTTGATTATCGTTATGTGAAATTGGAAATATTTCGCCCCCTTTTGACCAATTTACTATCTTAATTGTATTATTACTTATACCAATACTGACTAAGTAGTCAAGCATTGTATTACCAATCACAATATTTTTATCGGCTTTCTTGAAAATAAAGTTACGTAATGTAGTCAATGATCTATTAATCAAAGACGATTTAGAAAAAAGACCTGCAGAAACGGCAACCTCAGGAAATAAGTCTTGCACCCAGTTTACTACAACTCCTTTCTTTAATCTAATTATTGGGTATGCAATTATATTAAAAAAAGGTGGCTCAGTTAACAATAAAACAGTATCATTTTGTTTAACTATTTGGAATAGTTTAATCATCAATGAGATTTCTAATGTAATGTAATTAATAACTCTATTAATAATTCTCCTTCTGCCAAAGTTTGAAGACCAGACTCGATAAACATTAACACCATTAATTTCCTCGTAATTTATTAATGTCTTATCCTCAACGTCGTAACGCACATATCTACTTGTAATAACAGTTACTTCAAAACTATTACTTGAAAGGTAAAAAGATATGTCGGATAGCATTTGGCTGCCTGCAGAATTATCTGGATAGAAGTAATAATGCACACATACCAATTGTTTACTATCTTTATTATGGGAATTTGGCATCTTCATGAAATATTTTTAAAATAATGAATTGCATTATAACATTTCTGATATACTTTACTAGAGCATTTCTTCTGATTATACGATCGAGGATTTTTGCTTAGAACCTTACTGAGGTAGGTTAAAGATAGGCTGAAGGAATTGATTATTACCAAGGTTTCTGATAGAGTCAGGTCTGCTTTTAATGGAGTAATTTTTAAATGAAAGTAATGTTGATCTTGCCAACTTTTGGATATGATCATGGATATCCAAAATTTTTTTCTAATTCAGATTTCCCTACTGGGTTTGCTTATATTGCAGCAGCAATTAAAGGTTCAGGACACGAAGTTGTAGGTGTGAATCCGAATAATAATGTAAATTATGCTACTGCTTATGATATGGTTCGCAGTGTAATTAGAGAATGTTTGCAGAAGGAAATGCCTGATTTAATAGGGTTAGGCGGATTAAGTACTGATTTTAATTTTCTTAGTGATGCCATTAATATTATAAGAGAGAATGATTCATCTATTCCAATTGTTTTAGGAGGAGGAATTGTCAATTCTGATGCTGAGTTTATTTTTACTCAATTAAAACCTAATTTTTGTATCAAAGGAGAAGCAGAAGAAGTAATTGTAAAATTAATTAGGGCACTTGAGAGTACAACACCTGTATTTAGTGAAATTGATAATATTGGGTACTGGAATAATAATACCCCTATCTTTACTAAGCAAAATTATAATTATATTGATATTAATGATAGATTATTTCCAGACTACGAACCATTCGAACTTTCAGCACTGATAGACGATTATTCGATGGCGGCTAGATATGTATATAGATATACTAGAAATAATCCCCGACCAATGACAATTGTGAGTGCACGTGGATGCCCATTTTCATGTACCTTCTGTATACATGGTGATGCCAGTGACACTAGAAAATATAGAGCTCGTTCCATTGACAATATAATTGAAGAAATATCATATTTATATAATATGTATAACTTTAATATACTTATAATATTGGACGAATTATTTGTTGCAAAAAGAGGAAGATTGGCCGAATTTTCCAATGCACTAATAAACGCCAAGCTAGATAATGGCTGGGACTTTGACTGGATATTTCAAACTCACTCCAATTCTAAAATAGACTATGAAACATTTAAACTTGCCAAAAAAGCAGGGTGTTATTGCTTTACGTATGGACTTGAAAGTGCTAGTCCGGCTGTTATACAGAGTATGAATAAAAAATCAGAATTATCGGAAGTTATTAAAGCTATTAATCTTTCGAATAAAGTAAAACTTGGTTTTTATGCTGCATTCATACTTGGAGATACTGTTGAAAATGAAGAAACGATACATGAATCTATGCAGTTTTTTTCTAATTATTGTATAAACTTACACATAAGCTTTGCAGCAATTTCGCCATACCCTGGCAGCGAATTATTTATTCACTGCCTGAATAACGGAATTATAAGCAAAAGATTAGAATATTATAGGAATATTGATAAGGAAATCTATAATATGACATCTATACGGAATACCGTATGGTTTTCATGGATTTATTTGTGTATCTATTTGTCGCAATTCTCTAATTATGCCCAGACTACAAATGCGTCATCTTGTAAAATTGATCTTAGTGGTTCGTCAAATCTTATTGCTGACTATTATAACCAATCAATTTACAACATAGCAGCAGTTTGCCCACACTGTGGAGAATCAAATGATTATAGAGAATTATTGAAAACAGATATTGATAGGGATAGTAATTCTTCTAAGTTTTCATCGTCACTCAAATCAACTATAGTAAAGATGGTTGGGTTGAAGGCAAATAAATATAATGTTATTAAGTTTATAATAAATGGTGCAATTTATTTCATGCTAAGTTTTTGGAAACCTATATATAAAGATCTAAGCCCGCTACTTGGCGCCAGACAACGTTCTGCTTCTTTTGTTACTGGGTGTAAGTTCTGTCACAAGAGAATTATTGTTAATGTTGCAACTTATAATAATGCCGGTTTATTTAATAAGATTAGATTTTTTCTTAAGAAAGTATTACGTATATGATAATGAAATTTCTTGTTAGTTCTATTGATGAAAATGAATCCTTCGTATGCATACCAGAAGAAGCGCTAGAGATATTTCTGAGTGCCAAGATTGATCTTACTCTAGGCATTACATAATCTATGATTTCTGATGTTATAAAATGGTCCTGTTTTTTGATCCACTGCTCTTCGCTACGTAAACAGCTCCATTTACAGAATATACTGGAGTAGCTTCTTGCCTTCTTTTTTGCAATAAATTATTACCAATGAATGGCTTTATAATATTTTATATCCACTCCTTTTAATGCCATCCAAAATTTAGAGTTTTCCGGGCAATATTTTATCCGATACTCCATCGGTGTTAATTTTCCAAGCGACTGATGAGGTCGCTCCTCATTGTATTCTCTGATCCAATTTCTGCTGATTTCTCTTACCTCTTCCAGATCCCTGAACGCATACTTGTCGAGCACCTCTGACCTGTAAGTTCGTTTGAAGCGTTCAATGTAAGAGTTCTGGATAGGTTTGCCTGGCTGAATAAATTCCAGGTCTATGTTGTGCTCCTCAGCCCATGTAGCCATTGTGGTTGAAATAAGTTCTGGTCCATTGTCCATTCTCATCTTGGCTGGATAGCCTCTGGTCAGTGCAATTCGATCCAGAACACGTATGCTCCGCTGTGACGGCAGATTGAGACCGACCTCATTGGCCAGTACCTCCCGGTTGTAGTCATCGACCACATTGAAGGTACGAAAACGCCTTCCATTCATCAATGCGTCACTCATGAAGTCGATCGACCAGCACTGGTTAATCGACTCTGGCACCGAGAGTGGCTGGGGATATCTGTTGGGAAGTCTCTTCTTCCCCTTGCGCCGAAGGTTGAGATTTAGTGCTCTATATACCCGATAAACGCGCTTGTGATTCCAGGGCTTACCCTCTCTGCGCAGTGTGTCAACCATTAGACCAAAACCATAGGCCGGTTTCTCTTCCTGCCAGCCGAAGCAGTGCCTCAAACACAGGGAGATCCTTCTCAGTACTAGGTTGAGACGGATAGACAGTACGTCTCAGGTCCAGCGCCCGACAGACTGCTCGTGTAATTGATACTCCTCTTTCATGTAATCGGCCAGCTCTCTTTTCTGGGCTGGCTTTAGAGCTTTTTGCAACAACATCCTTGAGTGCCTTATGCTCCAGGCTGAGGTTGGCATACATCTGCTTCAGTCTACGGTTTTCATTCTCAAGCTCCTTGAGCTTTCGAATGTCGGAGGCATCCATCCCGCCATATGTGGCTAATTCTTTTCGACGCTTAAATGGGGCTTCGGATTCATAATTTATAGCCACACTGATAATTATTTCATCATAAATGTTATCAATAAAGTAATATTCTAGTTGCAACAAGTGAAACATCAAAACAATTTGAGGAAAAGCAAAAAGTCTAATCCCAAAGCATTTAACTACACGAAGAAATGTCGGGGTAGAAAAACTATATACATACTAACCTGTTATTTGCTTTATTATGGGAATATGGCTTTTTTCATAAAATATTTTATCAAAATGTAATGAGTTATAACATTTCTGATGCATTTTATTAGAGCATATTTTCTGTTTACATGGTCGACATTTTAAATATTCATCTGATGAAATTATATATACATTATCGCCAATAGGCTTACATGTATTAGGTAATGCCGGACCAAATATCACAATTGAAGGCACGTTAAAAGCAGCCGCAATATGTGCACCAGAACTATCCATACCAACATATAATGAGGAACTAGCCACCTCAACTATAAATTTTCGTAAGTCACCTCGAAATATTTTTACTCTGTGACTACGAACAACTTCAGGAATAAGAAGGATATTATTTATCAAATCTTCTATTTCTTTTGAGTAAAATAATAATATATTTTTATCACTTAGATTCAACAATGATAATATCAATTCACTTGATTTTTTTATCGACAAGATCCTTACTGATGTACTTGCTCCTAAGTGCACAGCAATAAAAGGTTTACTATTATCTTTATAATTATTCTCACTATTTGAAAGCCATAATACTGGTTTAAAATTAATTAATTTGATATTACTTCCCAAGAAGAGAGCAATTTTATGGTGGTGAGATACAATATGCTTTAGATTTCCAGTATCAGCTATTTTATGAGTAAGTAACCAATTCCCTGCAGAAAATGAATAGCCGACTCGCTTTGATATACCAGCAAGACTCATAATGAGAATATTTTTAAGGTCACCTCGAACATCTATTGCTAGATCAATTTTTTGATTCTTTAAAAATGATATTTTTTTAATAAGATCATAATAACTATGTTTTGTTTTCATAATCCAAGGGGGATTATATATACAATAGGAATCAACCAGATTAGGGTTATTCAATAATATTTGTTCTGCCCAGCTACCAGACAGTAAAGTAATAAATGCGTTTGGGTAAATATTCTTTAATTCCACCAACAAGGGTGTTAGCATTACAATATCACCAATTCTTCGTAGATCTACAAGCAATATTTTCTTTATGGGGGTATGTTGTTCAACATAATTATTATTACCCCATATTTTACGAAACAAAAAAAACGGGAAATATATTATAAATAATAATATACTAAACAAATTAGACAACAACACTATTTTTTTATCTAAGGACTTCAAAACGATTTTATTAATGTAGCTCCCTGTGGAGATCATAATTATAAAAAATAGAGGAATAAGGATGAAATAAATCCATCCAGAGCAATCGATAATAAAATACTCCAACCAATGAAAGAACAAATAGATAGAAAATAAACCTGTTGCTCTTCTTTGTAAGCACTTGATCTAGCAAACCAATTAATATTGAAGTAGCAATCAATCCTGTGTAGATGTCAAGCCTACCTGCCACATACATTATCTTATAAATTCCTATATAGTAAAAGATTACTGTTAAAAATGATAATCCAAAAAAATATTTAATTTTTTTCCACAACAAAATATCCAACTTTGCTGAAGATTTTGAGAGTATTGTAAAAACACTCAAACCTCCAATTGTTATAATTTTACGGGCAAATCCAAGTATCGGATTAGGAGCTAGCCCGTGAAACTGTACTCCGCCACTATATAGTAGTACGTTTTTTTCATATCCGTAAAAATATAAGATTTTTTGAAACAAAGGCAATAATTTATCAACAAATGGAGCTATAAGTATAATTATAAAAAGCACAATGATGTAAGTTAAAGTTGTTAATCCATAAAACCAATACATTGGAACAAAACCAAAAGCTGTACTGTGGAAAGAAATTGCTAAAAGCATCAATACTATATAACTAATAACTTTCCTATTTATTACTGAATTTAATGCCCAAACAAAACAAGTACAAGCTAACATTTGACGAAGACTCCCTGCATACCAAGGCAATGTCCCTATCAGGTAAAATAAGGCAAGAAAATTTCTACCCGTTAATTTAAATACTCCGTAAAAGATTCCTATATATATTATTAAACTTGTAGTTAATAAATATATCGAATAATTAGAAGTAAAACTTCTAATAAAATCTGTGTATATTACAAAGCCTGGATCAAAATGAGATCTTGCCCATTTTTCCCGGCTAACATTGAGTGTTTCTCCAAAATAATAATTATAATAATTTACCCAGTCAGTTCCCATTTCCCACCGCAATCCATCTAATAAGGCCAGTGGCAAGATAATTAGCCAAAATAGTATTAATCTATTACTAATCTGTAGTCTAACGGATACTAAAGCAATAACTCCAGCAAATATTGTAAAAAATTCTATCATGAGATATTAAATTAAGACCCTTTGATAAAGTTTATCAACTTCAGAAGCGCAATTCTTCCAAGTAAAACGTTTAATATTATTATAACCAAGCTTGATATAGCTATTACGTTGATCCTTTTCGATAAGTACTGTTTTTATTGCTTCAAACAAACCTTGAATGTCTTCCGGATCTTTTGTAATAGCTGCATCCATAACAATTTCTGGAATAGGTCCAGCATTTGAACAAACAACTGGGACACCACAAGCCATGGCTTCCAGAGGTGGCCAGCCAAACCCCTCATACCATGAAGGGAACAGAAGGCAGTCAACGCTATTATAAAGTTCAACTAACTGTTTAAGACTTAGATTAGACAATCTAGTTACTGGATTGTTAAGTTTGACTTTATTAGATAGTTGTTCGCATTGGCCAATAGTTCCTCCTAACCAAACGAGTTGCACAGGATCACTTAAAATATCTTGTAGTTTATTAATCACCTTAAACGAGGTTAAGTGGTTTTTGTATTGTTGATATCCCATTATCAGTACAATATGCGCTTTATCTGGAAAATTAAATTTTCTGTGTAAAATCGCTTTTTTTTCTTTAGGCATAGTATGAAATGATTCATTTATGCCATTATAAATCACGCTAATTTTTTCTGAACTAATTCCACAATATTGAACTAAATCTTTTTTTGTATTTTCACTAACTGCAATTATCGCTTTAGCTTTATGTAAAGAAGCTATCGACAGTTTAAATAGTAAAGGATAATGCGGGTAGCTTAAGCCAGAAATAATTCCTTTCCAGCCAAGAATTGGAATTATATCATGGACAGTAACAACACTCCTTTTGGAATCGATATAATTCAGTAAATATGAATAACTTTGATCAATGATATGATTGATATCGCCATTATGATTCTTCGCTGTACGAGGATAGAAATAATATTTTGAACATCTTAGTTTTATTCCATAATTTAATTTATTAAGAATAATTCCCTTAGCGATATCAGGCCGAAATATATCAATATTCCAGCTTATTTTTGATGGGTATAGTAGCATTGAACTGCTCAATTTACTTGCATACACGTCCATGCTTTTTCTATTCTCTTCTGCATATCCCCCAAAAAGAGTAACGTTGTATTTCGTCATTTAATTATAACTGAGCATGACAATATTTCAACAACAGCTCTATTTCATCTTCAATTGAATATTGAAATGTATAGCCGAGAGATGATAATGTATCTATTTTATAATCCAACATTATTCGACTAGAATCATTTGTATTTTTTAATTTTGATATAGGAGGACGATAGCCAAACAGTTGATAAGATCGGTCCTGAATTAACTTTGCCATTTCTAATATTCTATATGATTGCTCCCCACCAACATTGATGGGCATCGAATAATTATCTTCATTATTTAATAATTGTTTACAAACTAGATGGTTAATTATATTGCAAACTTCACTAATTGGAATAAAGTTTCTACATTGCATACCATCGGAATGCAATACTAATCTTCTGTCTCGTACCGATTGCATACATAGGTCATTTACAAACAGTTTCCAGCAATTTGCTGTATTGTGTACTGGAGCTCCAAAACCATTTGACAATCTGAAAACAATGCCATTAATCAAGCCTTGCTTATGTGCATAACTAACAACATCCTCAGCAGCCTTATGACTAGATGCATAAGGGTGTACGTTTACTGGGCATGTATTCTCAGAAATCACACCCTGCAGTGATTCAGAATAAACATGAACTGTTGAAATATATAAAAATTGTGCTACACCATTTTTTATTGACGATTGAACTAATCTAGAAGTATATACAGAATTAACTTCAAGAGCAGATGCTGGGTCAGTAACACACTCTGAAGCATTCATTCCTGCTGTATGAATTACAACATCAATACCTTTACATAGTTCATCAATTTTTTCTTGTTCATTCCATGATATCTGTACAATTTTACTATTACATTTATCATTTACTGATTTGATCTTACTGTCACGTGTACCAACCACAATATAATGACCTTGTCTGTTAAGAAATTCAGCGATTCTTGCACCTAAAAATCCAAAACCTCCTGTTACCAATATATTCAACTATATACTTTCCATAAAAGTTAGCATGCTCTTGGCTTGCTTTACTGTATTTAATGATTTATGTGCATAATCAGATATCTCTTGTGAACAAAACAAAAGCCCCCCATCTCCTCCATCAATAATTTCCGTCAATGTATTGGTGAGATCGTTTACATCCCCCTCATCAAATAATATGCCATGCCCATTAAGTAGCATTGGAATCGCTCCTGTATTAGATGCTATTACTATCTTACCACATGCCATTGCCTCTGGAGCAACTCGTCCATACTGTTCAACCCATACAGGTGTTGAAATAGAGGGCATGACAACAACATCTACTGCATTCATAAACTTTCCAATATTAATATGTGATGGACTAGAGTAAATCACCCTATCAGACAATCCCTCATTATCTATTTGTTCATTAATGGCTTTGGCATAACTATTATGATAGCGATCGAACTTATCTATCAATAGAATCCAGTCATATTTGAGCAACCTTGATAAAGCTAAGAGTAATGTATGGACTCCCTTTTCATAGGAAATCCTGCCAAAATATCCTATAACAAATTTATTTTCTACTCCTAACTGCTTCCTTTTTTGAATTCTACTTTCATAGTCAATTTTAAAATAATTTGAATCAAATCCCAACGGTATCTTACAAATATTTTTAATACCATTTGATTTAAATATTTGATGTCCATCATCATTAACAACAAACAAGCCAGTAATCAATGTTTTGCTCAAAGCAAGAATGAACTTTTTATAAATAAGTGGAATGACAGAACTAAAACCTCTTCTTGTATAAGAGGAGTGCAAGGTTAATGGTAAATTTTCATATGAGATACAAAATATGTTTGCTTTGTTAATAATTTTTGAAAAGATAGCTATTTGCAAAACCATAATACTTGCCGGATCATTATCAATTACAATATATTTGGGGCTATACTTCTTAATTACGTTAAAAATACCAACAAAATAGTTCATTCTTGCATTAGAGCCTACTAGTTTCAAGTAGATAACATCAGGATCACCATCTCTTGGCGCATCCGCCTTTACTATTGTATTGCCAAAACTCATCTCAGTCGGAACAACTATCACAACTGAACTACCGGCAGAAAGCATATCCGAGTAAACTTTCCTGTTAATCGCTGTATGACAGGCCGATGAAATTGCTAGTACATCAATTGAACAGCTATTACACATTTAAAAATAAAAATATCTTCTCAGTACAAATCTTGGTAACATTGCTGCCACAATCGTCTTCAATCGGAATTTAATTCCTAATTCTTGAGAAATTGTTATCGCTTCTAATCTTTTTCCATCATATAACAATTTAAAAACCTTATACATTCTCATTTTATTAATTAGCAGATGAAAGTTTTCATATTTGTGAAAATCAATATTATTTTTTAAATCTTTCTCCCAAATATCATATTCATCGCTCATCTCGAATCCTTCTTTATTTCCTGTATTATTATTATGAAACCTATAATATGCTACCGGTGTCTGAACAGTTGCAACGTCCCAATCTTTACACAATCTAATCACAAAATCTAAATCACCTATTATGTTAAACCTAGGATCAAAAACATATTCCAACTGATCAATTGCCTTTTTTCTAACTAGCAATGTTGATATGTGCACAAAATATTCTTTAAATATATCATTTAATACACTGCCAAATGGTAATGATGTATAAGCAGCATATATCTTTAACTTGTTGAGATTTCTTTCGTTTATAAACGAATAATTTGTACAAGAAAGACCTATATTTTGATCCTGCAGCAAAGCAACTTGAATTTTTAATTTATTAGATAACCAAGCATCATCAACATCTAAGAAAGCAATCAATTCTCCATTACATTTCTTTATGGCATAATTTCTTGCCTCATAAAGAACTGAGTGTTTTTTAGCATAGTAATATTTAAATCTGCCATCATTATATGATTTAAATATCTCAGCACTAGTATCCGTGGATTGATTGTCCCAGAATATAATCTCCCAATTTTCAAATGTTTGAGAGAAAACACTTTCAATTGCAAACCTTAGATATTTCTCACCATTATAACAGTTCATAACGATGCTGACTAAAGGTTGTTTCATTTCTTCCATTGCCTTAACTTAAATTCGATAGTTTCTTCTTAAGAATAAATGATCCTGTTGTAATGTTAATATATGGAAAATATATTGCTCTATAGATATTGTTATGAAGTTCTCTAACTACAATAGCATCACACTCTTTAGCTAATTCTTTGATGCCTTTTACTGTGAAATAATTGATGTGTCCCTCAGGTGAAATAAATATGTCATATTTATCTATTAGAGAAACGAGTCTTTTAAGGTGTGTATTTTTCCTGATCTTATTCACAGTGTCAGTTGATAAATTTAAAGACATTGATGTCGCTTTTCTACTCCAATCTACAGGTGGAACACCTAAAAAGAATACTCCATCGGGTTTTAACAGTTTAAATGCATCAGTCAAAACATGCTGAGGATTAGGTAAATGTTCAAGGACCTGGTCCATAACTATTAGATCAAAATATTCTCGTTCAAACAAATCTGAAGAAAAATAACTATTTACAACATTGATTTCTAACTTAGAACTCGCAAACTTTGTGGCCATAATCTCAGGCTCAACACCATGGGATTCATATCCATGTTCAGTTGCCACTGTTAAAGACCACCCAACTCCACAACCAATATCCAAATATTTCTTACATTTTCTGCTAGATAATTCTCCATCAAGCATTGCAAATAGAGTATTAATCCTTTTCTTTACATCTCTTTCACTATTTAAATAACCATCGATTTGATTCTCAGGTAACTCATCAATATTTTGATCCATAGAATCAATACGAGAAAAGTATGATCCACAATTAGAGCATTTTTGCAGCTGAATTAACTCCCCTGTCTTCTCTCCTTTAATATCCTTTACAAATTTAAGTTTAAATTCACATACTCTACAATACATATTATTTTCGTGTATTTTGAGATAATTGATTAAAAAGAGTACTACAAACAGTCTGCACATCATTTTCAGTCAAGTCGGTATGCAATGGTAGCGTAAGCAATCTAGGGAACAATGACTCTGTCACGGGCAATTCATTTTTTTTGCCAAGTGAATAAAATGTTAGTAGATGATTAGGTTTCCAATGAATACCTGTCTGAACACCAAAGTCAGCCATTTCTTTTCTCAGTCTATCCCTATCAATCTCTTCAGACAGCAAAATAACGTAAATATGAGGTACAACTAAATCATAGTTATTATTTATAAGTGAGATACTTTTATTACAAGATAGATAACCATCATATTGCTTAGCTATATGTTGTCTTTTATCAACGACATTTTGAAAATTTTTTAATTGTTCATTACCAATAGCTGCCATAATATTGCTCATGTGGTAACGCCATCCTTGAGAGGTAACATCAAATTCCCAACTACGTTCGCCAACGTACCTCTTTTCTGTATCCTTTTCTACGCCCAATAATCGTGCATCACGAACAATAGAAAGAAGTTTTTTATCTTCAGAAACAACACATCCACCTTCTCCACAAGTTAGATTCTTTATTCCATCAAAACTAAAACAAGCAACATCTCCAAAACTACCTACACGTTTTCCTTTATACTCTGAACCAAACGCGTGTGCAGCATCCTCAATTACCCTTAATTTATATTTTTCCGCAAACTTATAAATTTCTCCCAAAGCACCAACACTGCCAGTGTAATGAACCGGCATAATGGCTTTTGTTCTTTTCGTTATACGACGCTCAGCATCTTTCAAGTCGATTGCAAAAGTCGCGGGATCAATCTCACATGCAATTGGTTTTGCGCCAGTTGCAGAGATTGCCTGAAAACTAGCAACATAGGTAAGGGATTGAACTAAAACCTCATCACCATAACCAATGTCTAATCCTTGTAGTGCTAAATGTAAGGCCGCAGTGCCATTTGATACACAAACAGCAGATCGGCCTAAATATTTTGTCAATGCAATTTCAAATTGCTCGACTTCTTTCCCCATCCCTAGGTATTCTCGATCTAGAACATCAGCCACGGCCTCCTTCTCTTTATTACCTAAGCACGATTTAGAAAGTCTTATCACTTATTTATCTATACATGATACCAAGGCGCATTTCCCGTATCCCACAACTCTTCAAGGTGATCACGATCACGCTTAGTATCCATACACTGCCAGTACCCTTCATGATGATAAGCCATTAACTCACCCATTGAAGCAGCCTTCTCTAATGGCTCTTGTTCTAGAACTGTACTATCTCC
>PBQF01000047.1 GCA_002724975.1 Parcubacteria group bacterium | reverse complement strand
GCAAAGAGAAATGGAACAGACTGGTTTGAAGAAAGATACAAAAAAAGGAACCGATAGAACCGAAGAAGCTCCTAAAAAAATTGGAGAAGCAATAGAAAATAAAGACGCTCCAAAACCTCTAAATCCACAAGAGCTGTCTCATAATTAGTGCGGGGCTTGCAAAGAGAGTAAAACTTGTATTAGTATTGTCGTAGAGCATACTCGTCCTTTTCTTGAGATGCTCTTGGAAATATGGCTAACAGGCACCTTTCAAGAACAGTAGTTCTTCAAACTCTCTTCGAATGGGATTTTGGTAGTTTAAGTGAAGAAAAAACTGAAGAATCGTTGCTTCGCAACGCTAAAGAATTTGCCCCCGGAATCGGGGATTTGTCATTTATGGAGAATCTTTTGCATGGAGTACTTGAAAAAAAAGAGGATTTAGACGAAATAATAAAAAAAGCAGCACCTGATTGGCCACTTGAAAAAATTTCTCTCTCTGACAGAAATGTCCTCCGAATCGGACTTTACGAACTTCTTTTTGCAGACAAAAAAGAAGTGCCGGCAAAAGTTGCCATTAATGAAGCAATTGAGATGGGTAAAACTTTCGGCGGAGACAATAGTGGGAAATTTGTTAATGGAGTTCTTGGTAGCGTTTATAAGGAAATAGGAGAACCCGGGAAAAATGAAGTCTCTAAGAAGAAAAAAATAGAAGATATTCCTTATGAAAAAATGCCTGTTATTAAACTCGGTGGAGCCGTTGTTTATGCCAAAGAGGGAGATAATGTTTATGTGGCTCTAGTGCACGATATTTTTGGTCACTGGACTCTTTCTAAAGGAAAGTTAGAAAAGGGGGAGAATACTGAAGAGGGTACAAAGAGAAAAATTAAAGAGAAAATTGGACTTGATATAGAGATAAAAGAAAATATTGGAGAGAACGAATATGTTGCCGCTGACCCTGAACTAGGAAAAATAAGAAAGCATGTTACCTACTTTCTGGCTGAAGCGCCTTTCGTAGATCTAATTCAACCGCCAACTGGAGGCCTCGACGATGCTAAGTGGTTTAAATTGACCGAAATTATAGATTTGAATTTCTACGGCGACATATTGCCGATTGTGACAAAAGCAGTTAATCTATTGCTGAAAAAGTAATATGGATTTGAATGGATTTGAAAAAGAAATAGGGGTAAATTTTAATAATAAAGGACTTTTAAAACAGGCCTTTATTCACCGTTCATATATAAATGAAAATAAAGGAGAAGGTTTAGAACATAACGAGAGATTAGAGTTCTTAGGAGATGCGGTTTTGGAATTAGTTGTAACAAATTTTTTATTTAATAAGTATCCAAAAAAACCGGAGGGGGAGCTAACTTCACTTCGAAGTGCTTTAGTTAATACAACTACTCTTTCCAAAACTGCGTCAAGTCTGGGGGCGAATGATTTACTTCATCTTTCGAAAGGGGAAGGCCGAGATACAGGACGAGCAAGGCAATTTATATTGGCTAATACATATGAAGCGATTGTTGGAGCAATTTATCTTGATCAAGGTTACGATAGTGCTAAGGGATTTATTGAAAACACAATTTTCCATTTAATTGACGAGATAGTCGATAAGGAATTATGGAAAGATGCCAAAAGCCGACTTCAGGAATTGGCTCAAGAGAAATTTTCTCTAACACCAAATTATAAAGTTTCAAAAGAGGAAGGGCCGGATCATAATAGAATTTTTACTGTCGGGGTTTACTTTGGAGGAAAGTTAGTAGCTGAAGGCAGAGGGGAATCAAAACAAGAGGCACAACAAGAGGCGGCCAATAAGGCATTAGAAGTCAAAGGTTGGTAGCTATGAATCTGAAACAAATAGAAATGTCGGGTTTCAAATCCTTTGCCAAGAAATCGGTTTTGGATTTTAAGACCCCAATTACAGCTATAGTTGGCCCAAATGGTTCTGGTAAGTCAAATGTTGCAGAGGGTTTTTCTTTTGTTTTGGGCGAGCAATCAATTAAGTCTCTTCGAGGTAAAAGGGGCGAAGATTTAATTTACAACGGTTCTACTAGTGGCACTCGCGCCAACAGAGCTTTGGTAAGAGTTATTTTTGATAATAAAAAACGACTTTTAGAAATAGATTTTGACGAAGTTGTAATAGAAAGGGTTGTTCATAGGGACGGGACAAACATTTACTCCATAAATGGGAGCCAGGTTAGATTAAGGGATATAGTAGAGCTTTTAGCTGGAGCTAATATTGGTCCCACTGGACATCATATAATTTCGCAAGGTGAAGCCGATAGGATTTTAAACGTTAATCCAAGGGAAAGAAAAACTATTATCGAAGATGCTCTAGGGCTCAAAATTTATCAAATCAAAAGAAAGGACAGCGAGAGAAAGTTGGAAAAAACCGAAGAGAATATAAAACAAGTTGAATCACTTCGAAAAGAAATTAAGCCCCATTTAAAATTCTTGCAAAAGCAGGCTGATAAAATCGAAAAAACTCTTGAAATGAGGAAAGACCTCATCCAAATGTACAGAGAATATTTTAAAAGGGAGGACACTTACTTAAAAGACAAAAAAGATTACATAGAACATGAATCGAGAGAACCAAAACAAAAACTTCAAAAAATTGAAGGTGAAATCGAGAAGCTTCAAAAAGAAGTAGATAGGGAACAGGGCACTTCGGAAGAATCAAAAGATCTCAAAAATCTTGAAAAAGAAATTAATGAAGTCAGGCAAAAGAAAGGGAAGTTCATTTTGGAACTTGGTAGACATGAAGGAGAGCTTGGTTCTCTTAAAAAAATACTAGGCAATTCTGGCGACAAAAAAAGTGTTTCGATTCCCCTCTCCAAAGTTCAGGATTTAATGAAGTCAGTGGAAGAGAAGATTGATTCTCTGAAAGAGGAAAGTGATGTTTCCAAATTCAAAATGGTTTTGAGCCAGATTAAGGATGTTTTTAAAAACTTTATTTCGGGCTCCTTTGGAAATGACACGGACTATGACAGTCAGATTGAAGAAATTGAAAAAAAAGTGAAGGAAACTAATGGCTCTATTGAGGGCTTAATTAGCAAGGAAAATGAGTTGAAGAGGAAATTTGATGATTTGCAAAAAGGGATTGAAGAAAACAAGGATACAAGTATTAAGGCTGAAAGGGAGTTGTTTAATATAAAAATTGAAAAGAACGAGATTTTAATGAAGTTAAGTGAGCTAAAATCGTTTAAGGAAAAAATTGATTTGGAGGAAGGGGAGTACAAGAGGGAACTGACACAGGCGGCGGTGTTAGCTGGAAGAGACGCTATTAATTTTAATGATGTGAATATTAATAACCACGAAAATCGAGAAGAACAGGATGATAGAAGAAGACAAATAGAAAAGATAAAAATTCGGTTGGAGGATGCAGGGGGTGCTTCAGGAGAAGAGATAACAAAGGAGTATAAGGAAGTCAAGGAAAGAGATGAATTTTTGAAGAGGGAAGTTGAGGATTTGGAGAAGAGTGCAAAATCGTTGAAGAAGTTGATTGGAGAGCTTGAGGAAAAGCTTGAAAATGAATTTGTTAGCGGTTTGTCAAAAATAAATGAGCAATTTCAGGATTTCTTTTCTCTGATGTTTGGAGGAGGCGCGGCTTCCCTATCTATTGTTAAAGAAAAAAGAGTTAAAGAGGAAGGCGAAGATGAAGAGGACGAGACTTCGAATGGGATTGATATTAGTGTGAATTTGCCGAAGAAGAAAATCAAAGGTTTAATGATGCTTTCGGGTGGTGAGAGAGCTTTAACTTCAATTGCCCTTCTCTTTGCAATGTCACAAGTAAATCCCCCGCCGTTTATCGTTTTAGATGAGACAGACGCCGCTCTTGATGAAGCTAATTCCAAGAAGTATGGTGATATGATAAAAAATCTTTCAAAGCATTCCCAATTGATTTTGGTGACCCATAATAGAGAGACGATGGCACGAGCGGGCGTTCTTTACGGCGTCACAATGGGTTCTGACGGAATCTCGAAGTTGCTTTCAGTCGATCTCGAAGAAGCAGTTGAAGTTGTGAAATAAAATGATAATTGAAGCTAAATCATACGGAGTGATACCAATATTTAGAGACAGGAATGATATTTATGTTCTTTTAGTTAAACACTCCAAAGGTGGTCATTGGGGTTTACCTAAAGGAACTCCAGACAAAGACGAGAAACCATTAGATGTAGCTAGAAGAGAGCTTTTTGAGGAAACTGGAATTAAGGATATTCAAATACAGAAGAAACCAACTTTTGAAGAAAAATATAGTTTTAACCTAAGTGGAAAGATTTATGATAAAACAAATACTTTCTATCTTGGTTTTGTAGACAATATGTCTTTAGGTAAAGAGTTAGATGGAATAGATGAAGCTAGATGGGTTAAGATAGGAGAAGCTAAAAATACTTTAACCCACAAATCTGCTATAGATATTATTGGACAACTAAAGGAGTTTTTAAAGAAAAAAGGAAAAATATTTTAGGGTGACCTATAAAGAGATTTATTTACTAAAGGATACAAATATTATGATTAGACCAGTTAAACTTAGTTTTCAAAAAACCATTGTGATAAAACCGATTGCCCCCTTTGATTTTGAATTGTCAGTCCGTAAGTGGGGAGGATGGGGTTGGCTTACCCCTTTCGAAGAGTTCAGGAATGGAATTCTTTGGACAGGAATGCGTTTGAAATCAAAACCCGTGGGCCTGAAACTAAAATCTCGAGGGAATATTAAAAAACCAAAAGTAGAAATTCGAGTCTTTAGTCAAAGTCGACTTAGCAAAAATCAGACAGAAAATCTTGTTAAGTCTTTGAGAAGTGTACTGACCGCAGACGAAGATATTTCAGAGTTCTATACTCTATGTGAAAAGCATCCAGTATTGCAAGAGGTCAAGAAAAATCTTTACGGGATGCATACGGGTGCCACTCAAAATCTGTTTGATGTGGCGATATTGGCAGTCACACTCCAGATGGCACCAGTCAAGCGTTCCTTGGCCATGCTCTATTGTTTATTTGAGCGCTACGGTCAAAAAATAAGGTTTGATGATAGAGAAATTATTCTTCCGCCAGTCCCCAAAACACTTGACGGAGTTAAAGAAAAAGAGCTAAAGGAGAAGTGTAAGCTCGGCTATCGAGCTAAGTTTATTAAGGCATTGAGCAAAGAGTATTTGGCAGGCGAATTCCCTGAATGGGAAAAACTGTTGGAAATGAAACCAGAGAGTGCCAAAAAAGAGTTGATGAAACTAACTGGTATTGGAGACTATTCGGCTGATATTTTGAACCCCCACCCTGGTTTCCCGATTGATATTTGGAGTGTTAAAATTTTTTGCGACCTTTTGAGTATTAAAAAAACTAAGTCCGATCGGGACATGATTCCAATTGTTAAAAGGTGGGCTGAAAAAAACTGGGGTAAACACAAGAGAATAGCTTTTGACTACATCCTACACGATCTCGAAAGTCTCAAGAAAAAGTTCGGGATTGCCGTCGGAAACTTAGCAACTGATTATACCTAATAATGTGGTTTTTGTGTTTTTATATAAAAACAAAATCTAATTCTTTTTGGTCTAAGTTGGCGCGAGTTAGTTTTACCTTAACCTCATCACCAAGCCGAAATCTTTTTTTGGTTTTCTCTCCTTGAACTGAATATTTGCTATCTGCTCTATAGAAATCATCTTTTAGACTTCCTAATCGTACCAAGCCTTCAGCACCAGTTTCTTTGAGTGATACATAAAGGCCCCAGTCGGTCACCCCTGCAATAACTGCACTAAATTCATTTCCAATTTTGTCCTGCATAAATTCAACCGTTTTATATTTTTTGGATTCTCTCTCAGCTTCAGCAGCATTAATTTCCTTTTCTGAGACGTCAAATGAAAGTTTTCTATATTTTTCCAATTCTTTTCTGGAGACTGGCTGTTCTCCTAAATGTTTTTCTAAAAGTCGATGGACTAGCAAATCAGCATACCTTCTAATAGGAGAGGTAAAATGGGTATAGAATTGAAAAGCCAAACCAAAGTGGCCGATATTTTTAACTGAATATTCTGCTTTGGCCATTGAGCGAATAAGAGTAGTTTTAACCAATTCTTCTTCCGGTTTCCCTTCAACTTCTCTAATGAGACGATTAATTTCCTTTGGGTTTACACCACCCTCAACATTAAGGTGATAGCCAAATGCTTTAAGGAAAACTGAAAGTTCTTGAAGTTTCTCTTCGTCTGGCAAGTCATGAATACGATAAACAAAAAGTTCTTGCAAATCTTTCTTCTTGCAATGCTTTTCTATATGCTCTGTTACTTTTTTATTAGCCAAAAGCATAAATTCTTCCACTAGTTTATGGGTGTCGAGACGCTTCTTTTTATATATCTTTGTTGGCTCTCCTCTTTCATCAATTTCAATTTTTATTTCGTCCCTGTTAAAAAGGATTGAACCTGCCTCAACTCTTTCTTTATTCATTTTTTGGGCAAATTCATTAAGAGTGTTTAGCTCCTCATAGAATTGTCCTTTTTTCTTATCTAAAATCTCTTGAGCTTCTTCATAAGTGAATCTTTTATTTGAGTTTATAATCGCTCTTCCAATCCAGTGGTTTTGTATTTTCATATTTTTATCAAACTCAAATACAATTGAGAAAACCAGCTTGTCTTCATTCGGATTCAAGCTACAGACATCATTTGAAAGAATCTCCGGAAGCATTGGTATAGTCCTGTCTACCAAATATACACTGAAGCCTCGTTCTCGCGCTTCTTCATCTAGAGCTGTATCCGATCTGACGTAATGAGAGACGTCGGCGATATGAACACCAATTTCATAGTTTCCATTTGAGAGCTTTTTGAAAGAAATAGCATCGTCAAAATCTTTTCCACCTACAGGGTCGATTGTGAAGGTGGGGGAGCCTCTTAAATCTTTTCTTTTCCCCATTTCCTCTTGGTTAATTTTTCTGTTGATTTCCTTAGCTTCCTTTTCTACATTTTCTGGGAAACTAAAATCAATCCCTCTGTTTAGGAGGATTGACTGCATCTCTGTTTCGTTTTCTCCTTTCTCTCCGATTATTTCTAAAACTTTGGCTTCAGGATTAATTTCAGGGTTGTCCCATTTAACAAGTTCTACCAAAACTTTTTTATTAGGTTCCAGTTTTTCAGCACCGGATTTTGGTATAAAAAAATCAAGATGAATTTTCTTGTCATCAGGAATGACAAACCATTTTCCATTTTCTTGTTCGGCTGTGCCTGTGAACTGTTTTTTCGCCCTCTCCAAAACTTTAAGAACTTCTGGGTTACCTTCTATAGAGACAACAACTTTGTCTCTATTGAGAGCAGTTTTAAGCCGGCCACTTTCTATCCTAATGCTTTCATTGTTACTAATATCAACGAAACCGGCTCCGCTTCTAGTTATTTTTATATTTCCTTCAATAGTCTTCATTCAAAATAATGATAGCAGAAGAGTTTCTTTTGTGATAATTTGGATAATAGAGGTGGTACATCATGACAGTTCTTTGGGTGGTGCCAATGCCTATAGTCCTGTACTTCGTTGCTATGTCTATTCGTGTTTACTCCTCCGTCAAAAACATTCGTTTTTACGGGGAGGAGGATTGGTCAAATTAAGTGGAGACACGAAATGCTGAGAGAGGTTGGCCTTTCGGGAATTCTGGTGCTACTCGTCATTCTTTTTGTCGCCGTGATAATTTTTTTCGTTGGAGGCAAGAGTCTGCGTAAATACGACGGAGACAGCCCATATAGCAACCGCTAAGATTGTCTTGTTTGATTGAGCGGACACAACCAAATACCCCCGGATGATCTCTGGGGGTAAACCTTTATAGATTGACCAACTAATATATATCTGTTAAATTCCTATCGTAATGTTAAAAATAAGGCTGAAAAGAGTCGGGAGAAAACATGACCCTTCTTATAGGGTTGTTTTGATTGATAGTTCAAAAGGACCACAAAGCGGAAAAGTAAACGAGGTCCTTGGTTTTTATGATCCTAGAAAAGATATTAAAGAGCTTGAAAACGATAGAATAAAAGATTTAATTTCAAAAGGAGCTCAAGTAAGCGACACTGTTCATAATATTTTAGTAGGAGAAAAAGTAATAGAAGGCAAGAAAATAAATGTATTACCTCAGAAAAGTCCCGTTGTGAAAGAAGAGAAGAGCGAGGAAATAAAGACAGAAGAGGTACCAACTGAGGCCCCAGTAGAAGAAAAAAAGCCCGAAGATACCCCAGAATTAGCTCCAAAGGAAACAAAAGAAGAACCGGCTACCTAATTGACCAAAGCCTTCAATATTGATATAAATTTATAAAGGTATTTAGTCGATGCCTGTTTAAAAGCTGTTTGAAATATGGAGAGAGATCAAGAATTTCTAGAGTTTATTATAAAGACTCTTGTTGATAATCCGAATGATGTCAAGGTCGCTAGGACAATTGATGAGATGGGGGTGCTTCTTACCCTTAATGTTCATAGAGACGACATGGGAAAAGTTATCGGAAGATCTGGAGCTACTGCCAAGGCGATTAGGTTACTTCTAAGAACCGTTGGTCTTAAAAATAATGCTCGAGTTAATCTGAAGATTAATGAGCCGGAAGGAGGTACCAGACCAAGTCCTCAGGCTACAGCAGCGGACGTTGATGACGCTATGAAGGAACTAAAAGAGGGGGAAGAATAAATCAAAATCAAATTTTTTCGGAAGAGGCTATTGATTTTCAATGGCCTTTTCTGTTAAAAATAATTCATGCTTAGGTTCTTAAGAATTTAAGTGCGGATGTTAAGAGATAGTCATGACAACTTTTCACATTATAAGTATATTTCCGGAGATGTTTGATTCATATTTGAATGAGTCTGTTTTACGTAGAGGAATTTTAAAAAAGAAAATTAAAATTAAATTTTATAATCCGAGAGATTTTGTAAAAAGTAAACACAAAAAAGTTGACCAAATTCCTTATGGTGGCGGACCGGGAATGGTTATGATGACAGAACCGATTGTAAAAGCAGTTGAAAAAGCCAAAGGTAAAAAGAAAAAAGTTAAGACAATTATTTTTTCTCCATCTGGAAAAGAATTCACAAATACTTATGCTAAAAAAATTCAGAACAGTTATAAAGATATAATTTTGATTGCTGGGAGATATGAGGGAATCGATAAAAGAGTTAAAACAATTACTAAAGCCGAGGAGATTTCAATTGGCCCTTATGTTTTAACTGGCGGAGAACTTCCTGCAATGATTTTCATAGACGCCGTTTCTAGACAAATTAAGGGAGTTTTGGGGAATGAACTTTCGGTGGAGGAAAATAGGATTTCATCAAGTGAAGTCTATACAAGACCCGAAACGATTAAATATAAAGGTAAAAAGTACAAAGTTCCTAAGGTTTTGCTCTCTGGACACCATAAAAACATCAGTCAATGGAAAGAAAAAGGGCGAAAATAGCTAAGTTTTTCACAGAAAAGCTAAAAAAGCTTGACTTGAGCTGTATTAAAGAATATACTCTTTTCTAACACTGAGTGAGTGAGTCAAGGGTGAAATTCTGATTTTTTATTGGGTAAAAGGAAATAGTAGAGTAAAGCCTTATAAGATGAGGCGGAGTTGTTTTGTGCTCGTGGGCGTTTTTTAAATTCCCTCCAAATAAGCGCAGAACCAGATTCTTGGTCAGTTGAGCAAAAATCTGGGTTTTTAATTTCTCTCTATTTCTTTATGATTTTTATAATAGCCACGACGAATGAAAAAAAAGAAATATTTTTCAAGGTATAAAGAACCTTTAACTAGCCTGCCTAATCTTATCAAGAATCAGCTCGATTCTTTTGATTGGGTTAAAGAAAATGGCATAAAAGAAATTTTTAAGGAATTTTCTCCAATATCTGATTATCAAAATAAGAAGTTTACTCTGGAATTTTCCGACATTGACTTAGGGGAACCAAAATATGATGAATATTACGCCAAAGCAAATAAGGTTTCATACGAAGCACCTTTAAGGATTAAAATAAAACTTAAAAATAAAAGTACTGGTTCTGAAAAACAGCAGGAAATTTTCATGGCTGATTTCCCAATAATGACGGATCATGGAACATTCATTATAAACGGAGTAGAAAGAGTCGTGGTCCCACAATTGATTAGAAGTTTTGGAGTTTTATTTAGTTTAACTGAATTAAAGGGTAAAAAATTATTTGGAGCAAAAATTCTTCCGACCAGGGGTGCTTGGATTGAAATTGAAACTGAATCGAGTGGGAATATTGTTGTTCGAATTGATAGAAAAAGAAAGTTTTCAGTGGTGGCTCTCCTACGAGTTCTAGGAGCTCAATATGATAAGGATATTTATGATCTTTTTGCACATAATCCTTATGCGAAGCCTTATATTCAAGCTTCACTTGAAAAAGATGCAGCAAAAGATTTAGATGAATCCTATGTGGAAATTTACAGAAAACTTCGTGATGGTGATTTAGCTACCGCGAATACTGCCAAAGATTTTATAGAACAAATATTTAGCCCCGAAAGATACGATCTCTCAAAAGTAGGAAGGTTTAGATTTAATAAAAGGTTTAATATGAGTATTGACGAGGGCGAACTGGAAAGAAAAACGATTTCTCTTGATGATATAGTAAAAACCGTCTCTCATATTATTACTTTAAATAATACGCCGGGATCAAAATCAGATGATATTGATCATCTAGGTTCAAGGAGAGTCCGACTTGTTGGAGAGATGCTCCTAGTGAAGCTTCGAGTAGGACTTTCACAAATGAAAAGAAATATCCAAGACAGAATGTCCACCGCCGAAAGTGATATTAGTTTGCCTGTCTATTTTATTTCTCCAAGACCGCTTCAAGCCAGGATTAAGGAATTTTATGCTACAAATCAACTTTCTCAAATTATGTCGCAAGATAATATTTTAGATGAAGTTGAACATTTAAGAAGAATTTCTGCCATGGGACCTGGGGGTTTGACCAGAGAAAGGGCTGGCCTTGAGGTTAGAGATGTCCATCATTCACATTATGGGAGAGTTTGTCCCATTCAAACTCCTGAAGGGCCAAATATTGGGCTTATTTTACAACTTTCATCCTATGCAAGAATTAACGATTTTGGAATTATTGAAACGCCTTATGCCAAGGTTAAGAATGGAAAAGTGACTGAAGAAATTATTTTCCTGAATGCATTAGAAGAAGAAAGTTATAAAATAGCTCATGCTGGAAACGAATATGATGACAAGGGAAAATTTAAACTAGAAGTAATTGAGGCTCGTTTGGGAGGGGAAAATACAATAACTCCAAAAGACGACATAGATTTTATTGACACAGCGTCAAATCAAATATTTTCTTTGGCTACTTCAATGATTCCTTTTCTTAACCATAATGATGGGAACAGGGCACTGATGGGTTCAAATATGCAAAGACAAGCAGTTCCTTGTTTAAAGCCGCAGGCACCCATTGTGGCGACAGGAGTTGAAGAAAAAACTGCGCGTGATTCTGGGAGGTTAATTTACGCCAAAGAAGATGGTCAAGTTTCTTATGTAGATTCCAAGAAGGTAGAGATTAAAGACAAAAAGAACAAAAAACACAAATACAATTTAATTAATTTTAATAGAAATCTTGCTTTTTCTGTATTTCATCAGAGACCAGTGGTTGAATTAGGACAAAAGATTAAAAAAGGAGATTTGTTGGCTGATATGTCTTCAAGTGATAATGGCCAGGTCGCAGTTGGACAAAACATTCTTGTAGCTTTCATGACATGGTCGGGTGCCAATTTTGAAGACGCTATTGTTCTTTCACAGAAATTGGCCAAGGATGATAAATTTACTAGTATTCGTGTTAATGAATGTGAAGCGATTGTTAGAGACACTAAACTTGGCCCAGAGGTAACAACACATGATATACCAAACATTGGAGAGGTTAAACTTAAGAATCTTGATGAAGACGGGATTATCAGAGTTGGAGCCGAAGTAAGAACGGGAGATATCTTAGTCGGAAAAATTACTCCAAAAGGAGAGACACAGTTAACTCCGGAGGAGCGACTTCTTCGTTCAATTTTTGGAGAGAAGGCTAGAGATGTCAAAGACACATCTCTTAGAGTCGAAGGAGGGAAAAGGGGAAGAATTACTAATGTTAAGATTTTCTCCCGAGATAATGGAGACACCCTAGAACCTGGAATTATAAAAAAGATTTACATTCAGGTTGCACAACTTCGAGAAATTTCAGTCGGTGATAAACTCGCAGGACGACACGGAAACAAGGGAGTTATTTCAAGGATTCTCCCAGAAGAAGATATGCCGTTTATGGAAGACGGAACTCCGATTGACGTTATTTTAACTCCACTCGGAGTGCCGAGTCGTATGAATCTTGGACAGATACTCGAGCTTCATTTAGGACTTGCCGCGAATACACTTAATTATCAAGCTATTGTCCCTCCATTTACTGGAGCAACTGTAGGTGAAATTAAAAGAGAATTAAAGGAAGCAGGATTTCCTGAAGACGGAAAAGTGATGTTAAAAGATGGAAGGACAGGAGAGACTTTCGATCAAAAAATAGCAATTGGATATATGTATATCTTGAAACTTCAACATATGGTTGAAGACAAAATTCATATGAGATCAATTGGTCCATATTCACTAATTACGCAACAGCCTCTTGGGGGAAAAGCTCAATCCGGAGGACAAAGATTTGGAGAAATGGAAGTCTGGGCACTTCTTGGTTACGGAAGTTCTTATACCTTAAGAGAAGTTTTGACTATCAAATCTGACGACATAAGAGGCCGTTCGGGTGCATTTGATTCAATTGTTAAGGGTCGAAGAATAAAACAAATGAATCTACCTGCCTCGTTCCATCTTCTTTTAAGTAATTTAAGAGGACTAGGCCTTGATGTCAGTTTAAATAAAGATGCAGAATAAAAAAAGTATGGAAGAAATAAGAATACAAAACAATAATAGACAACATAGAAATAAAGATTTCGCTGATTTCGATAATATTTCTCTTCGTCTAGCTTCTCCGGAAAAGATTTTAGAATGGTCTTATGGTGAAGTAACCAAGCCAGAAACGATCAATTACAGAACCCAAAGAAGTGAAAAGGGAGGCCTTTTTGATGAGAAAATCTTTGGCCCCGAAAGAGATTTTGAATGTTATTGTGGAAAATATAGGGGTATTAGGTTTAAAGGAATTGTTTGTGAAAAGTGCGGTGTTGAAGTAACTAGGGCGATTGTTCGAAGAGAAAGGATGGGACATATTGAATTATCTACTCCCGTTTCTCATATTTGGTTTTTGAAAAGTATTCCGTCGAAGATGGGAAATATTCTGAATCTTTCAGCAAATGATTTAGAAAAAGTTGTCTATTTCGCTGGATATATCGTGACAAGTACAAACGAAGAAGAAAGAAAGAAATTTTTGAAAGAAGTTGATGCTGAATACAAGAGTAAAATAAAAGGGCTCAGGGATGAAAAATCTAAAGATAAATTAAAAGAGCTTTTTTTGAAAACCAAGAAAGAAATTAATAGTATTTGCATACACACAGTTCTTGATACAGTAGATTTTAATAAATATTCATTAAAATATGGGCCTCTTTTTGAAGCTGAAACTGGTGCGGAGGCTGTTTATGAAATATTTAAGGAACTTGATTTAAAGAAGCTATTAAGAGAGATTGAAGAAGAATTTGAAACCGCAACTGCAACCCAGAAGCCAAGAATCGCAAAAAGATTAGGTTTGGTGAATTCAATGTTTAGATCTGGCGTAAGGCCGGAATGGATGTTCTTTACTAGAATTCCGGTTATTCCACCTGCAATTAGACCAATGGTTCCACTTGATGGAGGAAGACATGCTACCTCTGATGTTAACGATTTATACAGAAGAGTTATAAACAGAAACAACAGATTAAAGAAGTTAATTTCTATAAACGCACCAAATGTTATCCTTCGAAATGAAAAGAGGATTTTACAAGAAGCTGTTGATGCGTTAATTGATAACACAATTAAAAGAGGTTCAAGTCCATTTTCTGCTATGAGTCAAGCTCAAAGAAGGCCCCTAAAATCTTTAGCTGACAAAATACGAGGAAAACAGGGAATTTTTAGACAAAATCTTTTAGGAAAGAGAGTTGATTATTCAGGCCGTTCAGTTATTGTTGTTGGCCCTGAATTAGCTCTTGACGCATGTGGTCTGCCAAAATATATGGCCTTAGAACTTTTTAGGCCTTTTGTTATCAATAAGCTATTAGCATCGGAGCTTGCCTTTAATATTCGGGGGGCCAATAAGCTTATAGACGAGGGAATTCCCGAAGTTTGGGCGATTTTGGAGCAGATTATTCAAGATAAACATGTTCTTTTAAACAGAGCTCCTACACTTCATAGACTAGGAATTCAAGCTTTCAGACCAATTTTGATTGAAGGAAAAGCAATCCAGTTGCATCCACTTGTCTGTACTGCATTCAATGCAGATTTTGATGGGGATATGATGGCTGTCCATGTTCCTCTTTCCGAAGAAGCTCAACTTGAGGCTAGAGAGATAATGTCTTCTTCGAAGAATCTTTTAAAACCAGGGAATGGAAAGCCAATTAAAATCTATCAAGACATTATTCTTGGTTGCTATTGGATGACCAAAATTGTTGATGGCAAAAAAGGAGAAGGTAAATTCTTCGCTACTCCAAACAATGCCCTTTTGGCTTATGACTTTGGAGACATAGATTCTCGGGCTAAGATTAGAGTTTTAGGAACGGAGGGGAATGATAAATACAAGAATTTTGATGGTGAGGCATTTGAAACTTCAGCAGGCCGCCTTTTATTTAATAGTATTCTTCCAAAAGATTATCCTTATTTAAACAAAGAAGTTAATAATAAAGAGATTCAAGTAATTGTCGATAGTCTCTTGGATAATTATGGTACAGATGTCTTGCCACAACTTTTGGATAAAATTAAACTTTTTGGGTTTAAATATGCAACACATTCTGGTATCACTTGGGGTATTGATGATGTTCAAATTCCAGAAGGTAAATCTGATTTGATAAAAAAAGGGAAAGAGGAGGTCCTTAAAATTAGAGATAACTATAAGGAAGGACTTTTGTCAGAAGAAGAAAGATATAGGAAAACTATTGAAACTTGGTTTGAAATAAAAGACAAAGTAGAAAAATTAATACCAGATACGCTGGAGGCTCATGGAAGCGTCTACGACATGGTTGGATCAGGAGCCAAAGGTTCTTTAAGCCAAATTAGCCAGATGGCCGGTATGAGAGGCCTTATTAACAATGCTAGAGGAGAGATTATTGACTCTCCTATCATCTCTTCTTTAAAAGAGGGATATACTCCAGTTGAATATTTCAACTCCACCCATGGTTCAAGAAAGGGGTTATCTGATACAGCATTAGGAACTGCGAAAGCTGGATATTTAACCAGAAGACTTTTTGATGTTGCTCAAGACATAGTTATTTCTGAAGATGATTGCAAAACCAAAAATGGAATTAGTATTAAAAAAGAAAGCGCTTCTGGGATTGAAATCCACATTTCAAAAAATATAAAAGGGAGAATTTTGCAAGAAGACATTAAAGATTCAAAAGGAAAAGTAATCTTCAAAAGAGGAGAACTCTTGTCTGAAAAAGATAGTAAAAACATTGAAGATCTAGAAACAGAAAGTGTTTATGCTCGTTCTCCAATGACTTGTGAATCAAGAGTTGGTATTTGCGCAAAATGTTATGGAATTGATTTGGGGAATAATAGACTTATAGAAATTGGGGAAACGGTTGGGACCATAGCAGCTCAAGCTATCGGAGAACCTGGAACCCAACTAACCATGAGAACTTTTCATGCAGGAGGCACAGCCAGTGTTGGAGGAGATATCACATCGGGACTTCCACGAGTTGAAGAAATTTTCGAAAGGAGAAATCCAAAAAACCCTGCTGTTATTTCACATGTTTCGGGGAAAGTTATGGAAGTTATTAAGGAAAAAGACAAGGGAAAAATCATTACTGTTCTCCCTGATATTGAAAGTAAGACTAAGAATAAGAAAAAGGCAGAAGTTGAATATAAAGTTCACTATAGAAGATTTCCGCTGGTGAAAAAAGGAGACGATATAGTCAAGGGTCAAATATTGACTGATGGTTCAGTAAATTTAAAAGAATTGTTTAAGTTTGCTGGAAAGGAAAAAACTTACAATTATATTATTCACGAAATTAACAAAATCTATGAACTTCAAGGGGCTCCGGTTTCGAGAAAACATATTGAAGTTATTATTAGGCAGATGTTTTCTAGGTCAAAAATAATAGATGAAGGGGATACAAATTTTTCAAATGGAGAAGTTGTTGGGAATAGCCTTATAGAGGAAGAGAATAGAAATGTAAAAAATGAAGGCAAAACTCCAGCTAAATCAGATTCATTGATAATGGGTATTACCGAAGTTTCGTTGACTAGGCAAAGCTTCCTCTCTGCTGCCTCTTTCCAGCATACAAGCAAAATACTCATTAATGCTGCTGTTAGGGGCTCTAAAGACACACTCCAAGGACTCAAAGAGAATGTTATTGTTGGGAGGTTAATCCCAGCTGGTTCAGGATTTGAGGGAAGCCCAAAAAATCAGAAGATTAGAGCACTCCAAGAAGAATTGGATAGAGAATTTGAGGGAAAAGAGGAGTAAAATTAGTTCTTTCGTTTAATAATATCTTTGTTCCAAGAATTTATTTCTTGGGCTTGTTATGGCAAGTACCGTAGAACAAATTAAAAATAAGCTGGGTATAATAGAAGTTGTTGGTTCTTATTTAAAGCTTGAAAAAGCAGGAATCAATTTCAAATCGAGATGCCCATTCCATAACGAGAAAACACCGTCGTTTTTTGTTTCTCCTTCGAGAGATTCATACTATTGTTTTGGTTGTGGGAAGAATGGAGATATTTTCAGTTTTGTGCAGGAATTTGAAGGAGTTGATTTTATAGGTTCTTTGAAAATTTTGGCTGATAGAGCCGGGGTGGTAATTGAAAAAATTGACCCTAAGCTCAAAAATCAGAATGATAAGTTATTGACCCTTCTAGAAGAGACGACTCTTTTCTATGAAGAAAACCTTGAGAAAAATCCTAGGGCCTTAAAATATTTGAAGGAGAGAGGTTTGGAAAAAAAGATTCTTAAATCTTTTCGAATTGGTTTTGCTCAAGATGAATGGAGATCATTACTTGAATATCTCACAAAAAAGGGTTATTCCGAAAAAGAAATTGATGAGGCGGGACTTATAAAAGAGTCGCAAGGGAAGGTTTATGACAGATTTAGGTCTCGAATAATGTTTCCAGTAAGTGACCCATCGGGTAGAACCGTAGCATTCTCTGGAAGAATTTTTGGGGAAGAAAACGATGAGATTGCAAAATATCTAAACAGCCCCGAAACAAAATTCTTTAAAAAATCCAATACTCTTTTTGGTTATGATAAGGCTAAAATAGATATTAGGAAAAATAATTTTGCAATTTTAGTGGAAGGGAATGTTGATGTTTTAATGGCTCATCAAGCTGGATACAGAAACACGGTTGCACCACTAGGAACAGCTTTAACCAGAGAACAGCTTGATAAAGTTTCCAGACTTACAAAAAGGATAGTTATAGCTTTTGATTCGGATGGAGCAGGTTTTAAAGCTTCTAGCAGAGGTGCTAAAATTGCTCTTTCTGTGGGTATAGACCTGAAGATTGCCTCAATACCAGAAGGATATGACCCAGCTGATTTGATAATTAAGGACAAAGATGAATGGAAGGATGTAATCAAGAATTCGACACATATTATAGAATTTTATCTTTCTAGATTAAAAAATGACGAAAAAGATGAGAGAAAACTTGGGCTGAAGATAAAAGAGGAGATTCTCCCTTTTGTAGCAATGCTTGAGAATAAAATCGATCAAGCACACTTTGTTAAAATCCTTTCAGAGACAATGGGAATTTCAGAAGAGAAACTTTATGAAGAAGTTGAGAAAATAGAAATAAAAGACTTGGACGTTTCTTATCCAGAAGATAAAAAAAGTGAAAATACTGACATTGATAGCAGAAGGAAAATGATTATTAGAAGAATTATTGGGATTCTTCTTTGGCAAGAATCAATGAAAAAACCCACAGTAGACACCAAGTTTATTAGAAAAGAAATCCAAAAAATAACTGGGAAAGAAACTATATTGGATGATTTTAGTTCAAATGAAAAGAGCGATTTAATTTTTGAAGCTGATATTCTTTACGAAGGATCTTTAAATGTGAAAGTTGAATTAAAAGAACTTTTTGGACGTTTGGAGGAAGATTATTTAAAGGAGAGGCTAAACTTAAAAATGAAAGAGTTAAAAAAGGCGGAAAATGAAGGCGATTCAAAGACAAGTATGAAAGCATTGAAAGAATGTCAAAATTTATCAAAACAAATAGCCAAAATTAAAAGTGAATTTTAAAATAATTATTAGTTATTAAATGCCAAGAAAAAAAACAAAGACAACTAAAAAAACTTCAAGAAAACCTGTGGCTAGAAAACGCGGCAGGCTGGCAAAGAAGAAAACTGTTAAAAAAGCTTCCAAACCAAGGAAGAAGACTTTGGTTAAGAAGAAAAAAACTGCTATAAAAAAAGCAACTAAGAAAGTTTCCAAATCTGTAGAAAAGAAGATTAGTAAAAAAGAAAAAGAATTAAATAAAAAAAGAGATCTTCTTGTAAGAAAAGGTAAGGAAAAAGGTTTTGTCACTTATGATGAAATTTTAAAAGAGTTTCCGGATATAGAAAATAATATTATTTTTCTTGAAGAGCTTTACGATATTCTGGGTTCTAATGGCATTGATGTCCTCGAAAGTGGAGGATTTCTTAATGCCGGAGATGATGAAGGCCCGTTTGGTAAGAAGAATGTCTATAGTAAAAACGAGTTGTCTTATGATTCAATTCAAATGTATTTAAAGGAAATCGGTCAGTTTGACCTGATTTCTGCTGAAAAAGAGAAAGAATTGGCTAGGAGAATAGAGGGAGGAGAAGAGGAAGCAAGGAATTTATTGGCTAGAGTGAACTTAAGATTAGTTGTCTCTATTGCCAAAAGATACGCAACCAGGAGCCCAAATTTAACTTTATTAGACCTAATTCAAGAAGGGAATTTAGGTCTGTTTAAAGCTGTTGAAAAATTTGACTGGACTAAAGGATACAAATTTTCAACATATGCCACTTGGTGGATAAGGCAGGCAATTACCAGAGCTTTGGCTGATCAATCAAGGACGATTAGGGTTCCAGTTCATATGGTTGAAACAATTGCCAAATATAAGAGGGTCCTTAGGCAATTAACGCAAGATTTAGGAAGAGATCCTTTAGCAGAAGAAATTGCCGTAGAAATGGGACTTGATGTTTCGAAAATCCACGCCATCAAGAAAATTGATCAGAATACAGGCTCACTCGAAAGTCCTGTTGGAGATGACAGTGATGACGGGAAATCAACATTAGGAGATTTTATTGAAGATAAAAAGATTTCATCTCCAGACCAAGAAACCTCGAGAAGAATTCTTTCCGATCATATCAAGGAAATTTTAAGTGACCTGACCCCAAAGGAAAAGAAAATTCTTGAGATGAGAAATGGATTAATGGATGGAATTAACCACACTCTTGAAGAAGTCGGTAAGGAATTTGGTGTTACTCGTGAGAGAATTAGGCAAATTGAAGCCAAGGCTCACGAGAAAATTCGGCAGCACGAAAAATCAAATAGATTAAAAAACTATTAAATGGTATATTTCATTTAGGAGGTGAGTACCTTTGACTAATAATGTAGAAGCAGATGTTCTCCTACTTGAGAAGTTGCTTCATGAACCTGTTGTTGACTTTCGTGATGCGGTTAAAAATCAACTGTCAGCAATAAGGAAAATGGAATTTGACCCTATAACGGCTTACTTTCTTTCAGGAGATTTGACTGAGTTTCTTAAGCCTGTGGCTGAGGATCCCAAACTAAGGGCTCTTTATACCGAAGCCGGGATTCTCTCACAAGAATTTCTTGAAGAAATAGCCAAAATGTAAAGCGTCGGTGTGGGAGCCCGACGTTTTTGTTTTAAATAAAAAATCGGCTTTTGTTCAGCTGAGATTCCTTACCATGTTATATGAGCTTTATGAAATATTATTAATAAAGGGCGTTTTTTATTAGTTTGACATGGTATAGTTCTCTTGTGAGTAAGAAAAAGTATCCAATCAAACACTGGAGCTATTCTTCGCTTATTGCATATCTCCGAAATCCTTTAGCATGGTATAAACGCTACGTTGAGGGTGTTTATGACATTCCAGGAACTCCCGCGTCAGTTATTGGCCAAGCGGGCCATGTTGCACTTCAACACTTCTATAGTGGACTTTCTAAGGATGCTGCGATTAATCTTGGCCTTGAGTACTTAAGAAATGTTTCCGATTTCGAAATTAATTTTGGAAAAATTTCTTCAAAAAGAGGGCGGGGGAATAAACGAAAAAAAATGGAAAAAGAATATAAACAGGCTATTAATTTTTATCTTGCACGTCCTCCTCGACATAAAGTTCTTGGCACTGAAGTTAAGAGTTTGAGCTATATTCCAGGCGTTCCTATTCCAGTTAAGGCAATATCGGACTTGGTAGTATCATCACATGTTGACAAGAACGCAGTTGATATCGTCGATCATAAATTTGTTAACGCTTTTGGTAAGCGTGAGACAGATAACCCACTTTTTATGCTCCAAGCTCTTTTTAATTACTATACAGTCCTTTCGAAATTTAATAAGCCAGTCAGAAGATTTATTGTCTATGAATGCAAGAAAACAAAAAACAGAGACGGAAAAACACAACTACGCCGTCATTATATAGATTTTCAAAATCATCAAGACGAATTTCGTTTCTTCCGTGACTTGATAGCCGACACTAGTTATGATCTTTTGACGCGTAAGAAATTTCTACCAAATCCAACTGACATGTTTGAAGGTAAAGAATCACTTGAAATTTATCGTCTAAAATTAATTGATAAATAATAAAAGGCCCATGAACTGGGCCGTTTATTATGGCTTTGGTAAGCGTTATCTTAGAAAGTTAAAAGAGTCTGTTCAATCAAATTTTTCATCTGATCAAAAGGAAGTCCTCCACTCACTGGAATTGGGTCTTCCCCTTTAATCAGAAATACGTTATAAGGTGTCCCTTGTCCGCCTGATGCAATAGCATCATCGGAGTCTGCTCGAACTTTATCCTTGTACGTTTCATCTTCTAGGCACTGTTCAAATTCTTCTACATCAAGTCCTACTTCCTCGGCAATAACAGGGAGCTGGTTTAAATCCAATCCATTATTTGATGGTGTAACTTCAAATAATCTATCGATATATGCCCACCAAGCATCATTTCCTCCTTGTGCCCAAGCACATTCAGTTGCTTCTGCTTCTCTTTGTGCTTTTGAATGAAGTCGTGTTAAAGGAAGGTGTCTGTAAACCCACGCAACTTCTCCATCTTTGCCAAATTCATCAACAATTTGGTGCATTGTTTCGTGGAAATTTTTACAATAAGGACATTCTAAATCAGAAAACTCGACAACAACAATATCAGCATTAGGATTTCCTAAAATATGGTCATCCTCTGATACTGGCTTAATATTTATCTGCTGTTCTTGTTCTTCTTCCTGATTATTTTCTTCTTCTCCTCCATTATCATCTTTTGAGATAAAGAAAGCGCCAGCAACAATAAGGCCGGCAACAACTATGGAGATTGGGATTAAAAGATTACTATTTCCTGTGCTGTTTTCCATATTTAAGAATTAAATTATAACGAGAATATTCTACCACGCCTTATAGCTTCAGCAAATTCACAAAGTACCAATTTTGTGGCTTTATTTATTGCTATTTAGGTGTTAAATTAACGCTATGACGATTCTTGACTCAATTATTCTTGGAGCAATTCAGGGGCTGACAGAATTTATTCCAGTCTCTTCATCTGGACATTTGGTTATAGCTAGAGAATTTCTAAATATCAACAATAGTGGGGGATTAGCGTTTGACGCTGTCTTACATCTTGCTACAGCTCTTGCTGTTTTAATTTATTTCAGAAAAGAAATTCTAGACATGATAAAAACCGCTATCGATTGGATTATGGGTAGGGAAGTAAAGAGAGAAAGTAGAATCCTTTTACTTGCGCTTATTTTAGGAACAATACCTGTTGTTGTAGTTGCTTTTTATTTTGAGAAATTCTTTGAAGAAGGCATAAGAGATCCTTTAATTGTTGCATCGGCCCTTATTGCTGGCTCATTAGTTTTTTGGATTGCAGAGAAGGTTGCAGAAAAAAATAGAAATCTCACAATAAGAAAAGGACTCTTAGCCGGAGTCTTTCAGACCCTGGCGTTAATCCCTGGAGTTTCTCGTTCAGGAATTACAATTTCTGGAGGACTTTTTATGGGATTTAATAGGGAACTGGCAACTCGATTTTCATTCCTACTTGGCTTCCCTATTATTTTAGGTTCGGGACTGAAGAAACTTTTTGATTTAGGAAGTGATGGGTTATTGATTGATTTGGGGGCTTCTCTCGTAGTTGGTTCAGTTGTAGCTTTTGTTTTAGGATATTTCTCGATTTACTGGATGCTTAGATATTTAAAAAACCACACTCTCACACTTTTTGTAATTTATAGAATTGTTTTAGCTGTCGTAATTTTCCTTATAGTTATATAATTTAAATTATGAAAGAAAAAACAGATCCATTAAAAGAAGCTGAGGATATAGCCAAGTCTTTTAATAAAGAGGTTAGAAAAAAAGGAAAGCCTATATTTAGAAGGTACCCTCTAAGTTTTGCGCTTTTGAGTATATTTGGTTTTGCTGCGGTGATTTACGGTTTTGAAGGAATTATAGACAAAATAGAGTATCTTCGAGATAGACCATACCTTGTACTGCTTACAGGATTAATTGTCTTATCTGTCACCGGAACCATTTATAAATGGCTTCAAAATAAAGAGCTGAATTTACATTAAAATGGCAATGTGTGAGTAATTGAACTTTTGTCCCCTTTTTCCCATTTACTTGCATCTATATTAAATTCTTGAATTTTTCCGTCCTCCTTAAACTTCAGTCTGCCGTGTTTTATGGCATAATCGTAAATTCCTTTTGTTACCTTCACGTCTTGGATACAATACTTACGAACTTCATCAGTTTTTCCTTGTTTCCACCAATTTGTGGCTTGAAGACCATGTCCACTCTTACTCGAGTTTAATGTACCTTGAGCAAGTTTATCTAAAGCAACATTTCTACCTAAACTTTTCTTTATTTCTGCAAGCAAGTCTAAATGCCTAATTTCTGTCAAATTGCCAGGGTAATATTTATCTAAAAGGGGAATGTCAAATTTGTTGGAATAAAAACCAATAAGCATGTCGGCATTTTCCAAGATTGGCCAAAGTTTAGATAATTCATCTTGAAGATAAGATGAATACTCCCCAATTTTAGAATCATAAATAGCTATGACGGACAAATCTAAAGCGGAAGGATCCCTTGAACCAACATCTTGAAACGCATTTGAAGTTTCTATATCAAAAAATATCTTACGCATTTTTAACAAAACCAGATATCTCTTCGGCACCAAGCTCTTTTTCTTCCCCTGATTTAAGGTTTTTAACCTTATATTTCCCAGAGTTTACTTCTATTTCTCCGATACAAATTACAAAGGGAATACTTTTTTTATTGGCTAAAGAAATTTGGTCTCCCACTTTTTTAAGGCTCAAGTTTACCACAATATTTAATCCTTCTCCTCGAAGTATTTTTGCCAAGTCGTTTGCCTTTGAAATAAAACTTTCGTCAAGAGTACAAATAAATAAGTCAGTACTTGAAGTATATTCAGGAATTAAATTGTAGGTCTTCAAATAATTTTCAATTACCACATCACTTACAGCGAAGCCGGTTGTTGGCAATTTTTCTTCTCCAAAAATTTCAAGTAAATCATCATATCTGCCACCGCCAAAAAGAGAACGATTATTCCCCTTCCCTGTATCCCAAAGCTCAAAGACTAAACCAGTGTAGTAATCTAAACCTCTCATTAAAGTTGGTTCATATCTGTAATTTTTGATTCCAGCTTCATTAAGTTTTTTAAATACCGCCTTCATTTCTTTCACGCCTTCATTATCAGAAAATTGATTTAATTCATTTAAATCCCTACTTTCAAGAATTTCTAAAAAATTTTCTACTTTGTCATTTAAAATAAGTTTAGCTTGCTCCATAAATTCAGAATTCGGCATTTTATTTTTTTTATCTATAAGTTTCATCAACTTACTTACATTTTCCTCATTAAGGGAGAGGTAGTCTTTAAGTAAAAAGTTGATAAATTTTCTATTATTTATTCTTATTTCAAAATTATTATCTTCAGCACCAATTTCTTTCATTAAAGAATAAGCAAGGTTAAGAATTTCAAAGTCAGCATCGGCTCCACTTGTGCCAAACAAATCACAATTCAATTGATAAAACTCTCTTGTTCGCCCTTTTTGTGGCCTTTCATATCTAAAGAAATTTGCAATTGAATACCATCGAAGAGGGAAGTTAAGTTCCCTTTTCTTTGCTGCAACCATTCTGGCCACCGTAGGCGTCATTTCTGGCCTCATAGTAACCCTTCTATCGCCCCTGTCGGTAAATGTATAAGTCTGCTCATTTATGATTTCCTCGCCTGTTTTGGCCTCATAGAGCTCTGTAGGCTCCAAAATAGACGCACCCATCTCTTCATAGCCAAAGGAGCGACAAACCTTTGCCCATTTCTCAAAAATGTAATTCTGTAGAGCTTTATCCTTCGGATAGAAATCTCTAACTCCTTTGTATGGTTCTTTACTTAAATTAGCCATAACATTACAAATTTTAGACAAAATAAGGTAAATTAACAATCTATGACTGATATTAGAGAGCGAACGATAAAAATTTACAAAGAAAAAGGGGAAACCCCATTGGAACGACTTGATAGGTTCAGGGAAGAAAATCCTGATTATGGTGAGGCAAAACTTTCTTACGCCGGGCGACTTGACCCAATGGCGGAGGGAGTAATGCTCGTGCTTGTTGGAGATGAGAACAAAGAAAGAGAGAAACATCTTAAATACTCAAAGGAATATACTTTTGAGATTTTATTTGGGTTTAGAACAGACACTTATGACCTGCTTGGTCTTTTACAGGATGATTTCAAAAAATGTAGAATCAATGAAAGGGAATTAATAAAGGAGCTAGAAAAATTTAAAGGAGATATTAATCAAGAGTATCCACCATTTTCATCAAAAAAAGTAAAAGGAAAACCGCTCTTTGAATGGGCTAAGAAAAGAAAGTTAGATAAAATTGAAATTCCAAAACATAAGGTGACAATTTTTGATATTAGTCTTCTGGAGTTTAAAAAAATCACAAGCCCCGATTTAAGAAAATATATTATTGAAAATGTACTTCGAGTTAAGGGAGATTTTCGACAAAAAGAAATTTTAGACAAGTGGGGGAAAGAATTAAAAAGAATTAGGACCGAAGAATTTTTGCTGGCTAAAATTAAAATTTATTGTTCAAGCGGAACTTATGTTAGAGCAATAGCAAATGATCTAGGAAAAGAGATTGGTTGTGGCGCTCTGGCCTATAGTATCAACAGAGAAAATATTAATACTTGATAAAAAAAGAAAACTGCATAAGGACATACTGTCTTCATGCAGGTCTCTTTTTTAGTAGATTTTAAATCTTAATACTTTTTGTTTTTCAAGAATAATCTCCCACCTACAAGATAATAAAGAGCAAGTGGTGCTGCCCAGTTTGCCCATCTTTCGAAGAAATCCCAAACTGGGTCTGGTCCCAAAGGCCATCTAATTAGAGCGGTCCAAACACCCCAGAGAGCCATCCACAATAAAAGGGGCCTTACGGGTTTAAAGAGAACAATAAGGGCTAGGGCAATATCCATGACACCAATCAAAATGAGAATGCTTATTATGGTATCTGGATTTGAAATACCAAAACCCTCAAAATATTTAAACCAACCTTCCTTGCCTTGAAGTGCAAAAACTCCGTGCCCCAAAAACTCTCCTGCGACTCCTAAACGAAGAATCCACTCTATCATTTTATTTCTATTCATAATCTCAACTAACTGACTTATAAATAAGCTAGCTTGTAGTTTCGACCTTTTAAAATAAAGAAAATCCCGCCTGAAGCGGGGCTTTCTTTCTATCTCCCAATTTGGAATGATTGGTAGGCTAGATACGCAGTAGCTACGATAAGTATATAACTTAGCCACATTGGTATGAGCCAATTACCAAGAAATATATCCCCACCATTTAGAGCTCTTGTTCCATGTACAAGAAAGGTGAAGACAAAAACTATACCAGCAAGTGTGTGGTAATTGTCTATGTCACTTTGTCTAGGCATGATTAAATCAATTAAAAACTAATAATTACTTTAAATAATATCCTTTTAGTTGTTTTTACAACATTATAGAGTGTGGATTTCTTATAAAGTAATTTCTCATATAATTAAGTAAAGAGTCGAAATTTTAAAAACCCAAAGTATTAGCATGCTACATAAAATTGCATTTTTGCTTCTTGTCGTCGGTGGTCTCAATTGGCTTCTCCTTGGAGTTTTCGGTTGGGAGATTGGTTCACTTTTCGGCGGTATGGACGCAGTAATTTCAAGGGTGATTTATGTCCTTGTCGGTCTCTCTGCACTTGTTGAGCTATTTATTCATAAGAGAAATTGCGGACAGTGTGCAGGAGGAGGCCGTTCGGCACCAACTGCCGGGGGAATGAACCCTGGAATGTAATAAAGAGATTTCTTTCAAAGACGGCCAGTTTTAAGCTGGCTGTTTTTGTTTTATCTGGTAATATATCCCCACATCTTTATGAAATATAAAAAGAAAACCTTAAAAAACGGAGTTAGAGTTTTAATGATACCAATACCAGAAAGTCCTACAGTTACCTATATGGTTTGGGTAAATACTGGTTCTAATCATGAAGAAAAAAGTGAGAACGGAATTTCACATTTTCTAGAACATATGGTTTTTAAAGGAACACGAAATAGACCTACACAAAAAGAAATTAGAAAAGACCTAGACGGTATAGGGGCTATGAATAATGCGTTTACTTCTAATGAATACACTTCCTATTATGCTAAAGCTCATCCAAGACATATCAAAAAAATAATCAGTGTTGTTTCCGACATGTATTTAAATGCAACAATTCCACCAAAAGAGCTGGAAAAAGAAAGGGGAGTTGTTTTAGGAGAAATTGATATGTATGAAGATGACCCAAGAAGTCTTGTTGGAGATCTTTGGGAAAAGCTAACTTACGGCAATCAGCCAGCAGGAAGGCATATCTTAGGTGTGAAAGAAAACATTAAAGGGTTTAAACAAAAAGATTTTCTTAATTATAGAAAGAAACATTATGTGGCAAAATCAACTGTTGTAGTTATTGCTGGTAAATTTGATGAGAAGAAAATAATAACCGAAATAGAAAAGCAATTTAAGAACATTTCGACTTTGAAGAAGCCGCGGAAAGTAAAGGTTAAAGATTCCCAAAAGCGTCAAGCCTTAGTTTTAAAAAATAAAAAGACGGACCAAACACATTTTATTATTGGTTTCAGAGCTCTTGATTTGTTTAAAAATTCCAAAGATCTCGCCTCTCTCAATGTATTAGATACTATTCTCGGAAAATCTATGAGTTCAAGACTTTTCATTAAATTTAGAGAAGAACTTGGCCTGGGGTATTATGTTTTTTCCATGACTAATGCACTTTCAGATTATGGTTATTTGGCTGCTGGTGCTGGTGTTGATAATAAGAGGACTAAAGAAGCTATTAAGGCCATGCTTGGAGAAATCAAAAAACTTAAAAACAGCCTTGTTTCAAATGAAGAACTTGAAGCTGTAAAAAGATATCTTATTGGCATTTTCCCTATGCGTCTTGAAAAATCTGATTCTGTTGCTGTATATTATGGCCGAACAGAAATTCTTAGCAAAGCTCCTACAAATCCAAAGGATGTCTATAAACAAATAGAAAAAGTGACGGCTAAAGATATTCAAAAAATGGCTAAGAAAATCTTTATTAACAAAAAAATGAATATGGCTATAGTTGGACCACATAAAGATAAAAGAAGTTTATTAAAAATATTTAAAATTTAAGAGAATCGTTGAGAAAAAAAGGTGAAAAAGGAAACAGAAGAGTAAGTAGAAATTCCTGCCTAGCAGGGATTTTTATTTTTCAGACCACTTATCTATAAAGAACATCATAAGAAAAATTGCGACGAAAACGACAATAAAAAGGTAGTAGTCAATAATGTAGGCATTAAGATTATGTGCTTTGGCGAAAAATTCAACCAATCCTCCACGAGTAGCTGCTTCAGGACAAGGAGAGGTAATACACCTAACGCCGGTGTCATAAGTAATAAAAGGAACTACAAAAGCAGTAATTATAAAGGATAGAAAAATCCTCATAACATTTTTCTTAAAAGGTCCTGGTAATTCGTCCTTCATCATATGAAAATATTATATCAACAATATGAAAACTCCCCCGCAAGAGCAGGGGAGTTCCCATTTAGCTACTTAAGCTAGAGTAACATTTGTAGCACTTGGGCCCTTAGGACCGTCAGTAACTTCAAATTTTACTTTAGTACCTTCTTGAAGTGAATCAAAATCAGTACCTTGTAGCTCGTTCATGTGAAAGAATAGATCTTTATCTTCACCATCTCTGGCGATGAAACCGTATCCTTTGTCCATTTTTCGAGCAATAGTTCCTTCTTGCATCTAAGTTAAAAGAAAAGCTATGAGTAAATATTCAAATCTGTATAAACCGTAAAATGAAAGTCGACTTTATTCCCCTCACAGCTATAATTTGAACTCTGGAATATTAGCATAAAAGAGATATGGTGTCAATATCATAAATAAATCGCCTTAAACAAACTTGGCTCGGCCACATTGTGACGACCTCTCTGTTGTTAGAATTGTATTTTTCTCGTTTCCAACATCCTCTTCAAAAGTTGCAAATCTATTCTAATAAATTTAAAATGCGAAGCAGACTAGAAAGGAGAAAGGGTGGATAACACAAATTTTGACCAGTTTCCTAAGCTAAAAGTCTTGGGTATGGATCACGAGAAAACACTCTTCTTCTTTCGTGATGAATTGAAAGATGAAGCACCCGAGACTGTCCCTGGAGATGAGCTTATGCACGTTGCTAGTGTTATAGCTCGCTACTCTCAAATATCAACCCAGGCAGGATTTAGTATATCTGCCCCAACAGACATCCGCGATATCTTTGAGAGGTTTGTCTTAGACAACACGACATGGGATGACGCTGAGATGTTGGAAGAAGCGGCAAAAGAACTTCTACTATTTACTGGACTCTTTGGAAACCAGATAGTAGCCCGAAGGAGAGGAGCGACACTAAGCTACTTCGAAGGGCTTGGTAAGGGGTTTTATTACCGAGCAAGTGAACATGAAAAATATAAGCATTCGCTAGACAAAAGGAGAATGCTTGGAAAGATGTCCTGTTCATTTCCTGAGTGGACCACTATACTTCGTCGCCTCGGCAGAACCTTCCACGACAGGCGCTATATGCTGTCATCGTTCGAGAAACTGGAGCCGTGATTTCTGTCAGGAGTCACGGCTCCTTCGTTTGTGTGCCAGAATCACAAAAATGAATTTGGAAAAAACATCAGATATGAATTCAAATATTTCTTGAAGAGAAAAAATCCCTATCATTCGCCAAGAGAAAGTTTTTAGGGTCGACATTAAACCTAAATCTAGGGACTTTGGAAAGTATAATCTAATTGATTTTAGCCCTAGATTTGTTATCTTTTTAATGTTCTTCTAGGTGAAGAACAAATTCCGCGGTAGCTCAGTTGGTAGAGCGCTTCGCTGTTAACGAAGATGTCACTGGTTCGAGTCCAGTCCGCGGAGCAAAACTTGACAAGTCTATTTAAATAGTGTACTATAATCATTGGAAAGTGAGGTGTGACTTGAAGTCAATTTCAGAGCAGTTGAGAGACATGGGGCTCACGGATGACATGGAGAGGTTTGTTAAGGTGACACTAACCTTCGTATGGTATGGTGAACATCTTCAAACAGCCATCATCGGTTCATTCAGTGGTATAGAAGAAGCAAAAACATGGGCTTCCCAATTTGGTCATAGAGTAAAAAAATCTATTTCCATTTCCATAACCAATAAAATCGATGATGTAGATGCTCTCCGATTCCAAGCCAACGAAACACAGTTGGAGGTACTCAGGCAAATGGATAGTATTGCACACGAAAAGTGGGGTCCTGCAGAGTACTAGACCCAACAACACCACGCGCCTAAAAGGGCGCAATGCTGGCGACCGCACAGTCGCCGAGAGGAAGAAGCTATGAGAGGTTGCTGATACAGACCGCCGCAAGGATGCTGCGGTCTTTTTTTATACTAAACAGGTTCGAACTTCGTACACCCAACGGAGCCATCACATTTATATGGCTTTACAGAGCCGTATTTAATGTTGTATCACTAGTGTGATATTCTTTGGTTATGAACAAACAATACAAATTTATAAGCG
>PBQF01000046.1 GCA_002724975.1 Parcubacteria group bacterium | reverse complement strand
TCATATTTTTTCGGTTTAAGCCCACCAACATGCAGCAACTGGATTTTATCATCCCATAGACCATATCTTGACGGGTATATATCATTTTTTGTTCTTTTCAGGGCCTCAGTATCTATATCACATAAAGTGACATCCCACCCTTTAGAACAACAAGCATAGGCAAGATGATTTCCAATTGAACCAGCTCCATAGATTTTTACTTTTATCATATAATTAATAATATGTTTGTGTCCTATCTGTCATCTCTGTCACCACTCTTCATTAAAAAGCAAACTCATGTAAAATATCATAATTAATGTTGTTAATAGATTCTTGAACGGCCCCAAGAACATCTTTCCCATTAAAAGCAATTTTACCATCAACAGCTTTGGCCTCAACTACAGAGCATCTTTTCTTTATCAGTCCAAATGCCCTTGGATGCCAGCTATAACCTTGTAGATTTAATAATACTATAGGCTTATTTGAAAGTAATGAAAAGCCAAAGGCTGTAGTATATGGAGAGGAAAATATAAGACAATCCGCACGGCTATACACATCCTCAAATTTATCATTTAAAACATCATCAGCATACATTTCAAAAATACCATACGTTTCATTAATTGTCTCTGGACGTGGCTTATATATAGTATAATAACCGGTTTCCTTTATAACTTTAATTAGCTGAATATCGTTATAAAGCAAAGAAAGCTTATGATATTCAGTATTTATTGCAGAATAGTTCTTTGTTACTCCACCTACTACCATAATATTTTCTATTTTTTTAACTGGTATATCTTTTTGCATCTTCCTAAACAATGGGATATAAATATTATTTTTTATATATGTTATTGCACAGTTCTTAAGATCTAAAGAAAAATCCTTCACGGCTTGATTAATTAATTCTTTATGCCCCCGTGACGTGGAAACATATAAATCTACTGGAGATAGCTCTATGAATATTCTTTTACTATATTGATAACTATATGTGTTTCCATGTGTAAATCCAATAACTTCACCTCCTGCATATCTCCATGCAAAACAAAATATCCTATGAATAGGATTCCCTAAACCAGTAATAAGTAATTTTTTAGGTTTAAATTTGCTAAACACCTCAACGTTCTGGCAAAAAAACGAATAACTTAATCTAAATATATTATTAATCTCTTTTTTTAAGCATTCAAATTCTAAGCTATTAATTACAGGGTGTTGTTTTCTTACAATATCCAAGAAATCATAAACAAATTCAACTAACCCTGAAGACTTGAAATTTGAGGCATAATGATTATTATTTCTGGCAAATAACATTGACGGCAAACATACAGGGTTAATATTATTTTCATCACAAAAAGAAACAACTTCCTTTTGATACCTATCTCCAACAAAAAAATATGGATTAGAAATATTTCTTATAAAACTTACACCATGTGAAGACAGTGGTTTAAAATTATTTTTTATTGTTCCTAGAATGTGTCTGGTCTTTTCCAGAGAAGTTATCTCAGCAAGACCCTTAACCAAACTTTTATTCCCAGAAAGAACAGATTGAACCATTGAAATATTATCTGGGATTTCCTCTTTTTCTCCCCCAATCGCAAACTTATATCCATGCACTTTCAATCTCGACAGTGTTAACAACTCATAAACATACGTTGAGACACTTTTTATAAGCGTAAAATGAGAGAGAGCTATACTTTTAACCACATTATCCTGGTTTTCCTTTAATAGTGCCATATATACTGTTTTAACATCATCATAAATTGCATTAAACTCTTTTCCTGTAACCGGGACATAATAATTATTTAACCATTTTTCAATCCCATAATCTTTTATTTCATATATATCTACTGGATATGCCTTTCCCATAACCTTTTCTGCTTTATTCTCCACCAATCTCAATTAGAATCCTATCCACAAATTTACCTTTACAAAACAGATGTATCTGGTTTATACCCCATGAAGAGTATCTTATATCCTCTTAATCTTCTGATTAAATCTTTTTCGTCACAGAAGTAGGCATGTTTATGCCTTGCCATTTCAGTATCTTTCAGAATAGTTTTGTTTATATTGTGATCAATTGCAAAGTAATCAACTTCTATAAATAAGCCATCAGGTACAATAACCCCGGAAATTTCTTGAAAATATTATCAGCGGAGTCTTTGTTATGTGTTATGGCCGATCTATCCGCAACCATACTGAAGGTATTAGTTTGAAACAGAAGAATCTTTGTAAAATCTGCCTGGCAGATAAAAGGATATGGAAATCTTTCTTTTGATATTTGAATTGCAGAAAGTAAACCTTCAACTGAATAATACCTATAATCCAAGTCTATAAATAATGAAATATTTGTACCCGGCCCGCTACCCAATTCCAGTATTCTTGCATGTCTTGGAATATGTTCATTATAATGTTAAAACAATGAAACCATATCTGCAAAAGGATACTTTGAGATTTGCCGCCTTTTTGAAAACAGATCTTCCCAACACTTAATAACATGGTTCATAATACCATCAATTATTCAACTGTTAATTACTGATAAAACCTTCAGATAGTTTTGTTTTTCACATATGATCCTTGAAATCCTTAATGATTAAATTATTATCCCAATTAAGATATTTACCGTAGGCCCTATCTACATCCTTTTTCTTAAACAGGTGAGCAGCTTTGTCGTAATAGTTGTTGCATTCTATTAAATTGCCCATTTGCTTATGTAGATATCCTATACAAACAAATAAAATAGCGTGTTGTGGCAATGACGCCTCCAAACCTTTCCATCTCTGCATAAGCCGAGGATAGCTCTTCGGGTCATTAAGATCTCGGTTGTTAACAAAATTGAGTGAGATGTTTGTATCGTACGAAAGGTGATTGAGTTCTACGTAATTCCACGGAACATTGACAAAACCTACGGGCTTACGGTGGTCCATGTCCTCCATGGCAATCTCCCTGTTCAGGTTTTTATGTTTGAGTACGTACTCATAAAGTTCCGTACCCGGCCATGGAGTAACGATGTTAACCTGTGTTTCATGAGCCCCTAGCCTGTTAGCAAGATCAATGGTTGCCTGTATTTCATCTACAGTCTCCATAGGAAAGCCGATCATAAAGTTCAGGTGAATCGGTATATCATATTGCTCGAACATCCGAAACACTTCTTCAGCTTTTTTCAAGTCAAGATTCTTGTTAATCTGCTTCTGTGTTGATTGAGATCCAGATTCAATAGCCAGTGTAACTTTTGCCATCTTGGAAGGTATCATTAGCGCAATCGTCTCTTTGTCAAGTGAATTTACAGCAAAATTCGAGGCCTGCCAGGTCAGATCATAATCTCTCTCGATTAAGCCATTCAGGATCGTGTTCATCCGCTTCTTATTTGCTGTCATGTTATCATCGACGAAATGAATGTTCTTTATGCCATACTCACGATACATAAAATCAATTTCCATCAGCACATTCTCAGCACTTCTAAATCGAATACCGCTGCCCCACGCCAAATGAGTACCACAGTAAGTACATCTAAATGGACATCCCCTGCTGGTATAGCCTAATAACATCCGTTCATCCTGTTTACCAAGATACTCTTCAACATCGAGTATATCCCACGCTGGAAACGGAATCAAATCAAGATCATCAATAACAGTTGTCTTAGGAATGGTATGTATTTCACCATTTTCCCTATATACATAACCACTGATTTGTGAAAATAGTTTTTCAAACCTGCTGTTCTTCACACCAGAAATCCTGTTCAAGAGTGATAATAAGGTATCTTCACCTTCACCAATTATGGCATAATCCGCACCCGTCTGCTCCAATGACTTCTCAGGATAGACCGTAGGATAACCTCCACCAAGAATAACAGGTTTACCTGGATGATACTCATTTGCCAACTGTACCGCTCTTTGTACCCAATCTAAGTTATTTACGAAAGCAGAACTAATACCTATAATATCATACTCAGTATCACTGATGACAGACTCCATCATCCTGTCCATAACATTGCAGTCCACATAACCCTCTGATTCAACTACATATTTCGTATTTATATCTTCTATCGTGACGAGGTAATCTTCTGAAGCATACTCATTTAGAAATGCCCCTAAATAAGCCAGGGACAGAGGCAAATATGGCTGGAAATTCCTTACAACAGACAGGTCCTTCTCTTCCTGCCCTATACTACGCTCACATTGAGGTACTCTTATAAGAAGCACTCTTCGTTTCGCTTTGTTGATCATGAGTCTCCTTTCATCTAGCGGTATTACTTCTAAGCATGTCTTCGAAATAATTTAGAGGCTTTAAATTCATATGTTGCGCTCCTCTTCAAATCCATTACTTAATTTATCATACACATACTCTAATATCATATTGAAGCTATCAAATTTTACCGCATACTCAATAGGTATTGTTATCTTAAACTCTTCCTCAATTGCAGAGATTAATCGTATATGCCCCAATGAATCCCAGTCTTTTAAATCTTTCGGCCCTATCTCTAAGCCAATTTTCACCCCATTGAGATTAAAGATATCTTCAAATATTACAAATAGTCGTCCTTCTATATCTTTTCTTTTCACTAAAGCCTCCTCTAGTAAAATATAAATCAGCACCAACCCCTTCGGTTAGTCTTATTAGAATGTATATATTGCTTCGAAAGAGTCTCTCCTCTTTTGTCTAGAGAGTCAGTTCAACACAAAGCAAGTATCAGGAAATCATTCTGGTCTTTTTTACAGAGTGGACACCTCCCACTCATATTACGAATTACCTACACTTTCCGTGTAATATTCAAGCAATTTATTTCTATCTACTTTCCCAACACCATTTTTGGGAATAAATTCAATAAATAATATTCTTGAGGGTATTTTAAAAGATGATATCATCGTTTTTATTCGACTTATTACCTTTCTCGAAGAAATATTATCATTAGTATTTTTAGTGATAAAGGCTACAATGTCTTGCCCTAGAATTGGATGAGGAACTCCTATCACGGCAGATTCCACTATCGGAAAAGCTTCACAAATAACATCCTCTATCTCATTTGGGGCAATTCTGTAACCACCTCTTTTTATTAAATCGCTTTCTCGTCCAACTATCCATAAAAAACCATCATCATCAAGATTCCCATAATCACCAGTGTCCAACCAATCACTCTTTTGCTTTTCAGATGTTTCATTTTTAGAATTCAAGCAGTTTTTTGCCACATTATCTCCTGATATCTTAATTTTTCCAACTTCACCAGGAAGTAATGTTTCTCCTTTTTCATTGCATACAATTAATTTATTTACCTCTAGTGGTTTTCCAACACTCCCGAGCTTTCTTTTTCCAATTTCAAATGGGTTCAAAGTAATGCCACATGTAGCTTCAGTCATCCCATAACCTTGACATATCTGAACATTAAAACTTTTTTCAAATAACTCTATTAGCGATACAGGATGTGGAGCAGAGGCGCTTCCAATACATTTCAAACCATTCTTCAGATCAGGGTCAGTCTCTTTACAATTCATTACCAACATTTTTAGAATTGATGGCACCACCTGCACAAAATTTATTTTCTCTGTACCAATAATATTCCAAAATCCCTCCACCACAAACTTTGAAACTATGACAACCTCTCCCCCTACATGGAATGGCAAAAGGATATTTCTATACAAACCGGACGCATGATAAATTGGTAAAAGACAAAGGTGTCGAATAGATTTGTCAAAACCATAAGCGTCAGACATACATTGTATCTCAGCCAGCATATTTAAATTGGAAATCGCAATCTTTTTTGGTTTTCCTGTAGATCCGGATGTAAATGCAATGTACGCAATATCGTCTAATCTATTCTCATTTCCTAAGCTATTTACCTCTGGAATGTTTTGTGCAGGTGTTTCATACTCAAGAATAGGAAAAGGAAATTCTACTTGTAATTCTTTCTTTTTCCCATGAGCAACAACAATAGCCCTAATGTTTGTGTTCTTCACGATTGCCCTCAACTCATTTTCAATAAATTCATTGGCTATAGGAACAGGCACAATATTAGAAACAATTGCCCCCATAAACAATGCAAGAGAAGAAATTGTATTTTCCATTGGCAATAAAACCGTTTCTCTCTCTTTTATTCCTTCCTTTTTAAAGTACAAAGCAACTGATCTAATTTCTTGACCAAATGAGCCATAGGTACAGGTTTTAGAAGTTTCAAATTCTTTTATAAAAATGCTTTCATAATTATGATGGCACTTTTCAAGAATGTATTCTTTTAACGAACAATATTCCATTTTACCCATTATAAATAACCCGTCTTGTTAACATTTGTTTAAACCTGACTCTTCTTTTGTTCATAGCCGTTTTGCGTTTTTGAATTGTAGTAAAATCCTTATCCTTGGCAGAACTTAACGTATATCCCACAGGATTATAATGTTCATATTCTAGGGCTGTAGCATTATATTTGATTCTCCCCACTGCTATCTTTTTCGCCATTTCAACAAATTGTTCCAAATCTCCAATTGCCTTCTCAAAATTAATCAGTCTATTATCTAATTCATTAAAAATGATTGGGGAATAAATAATTGTGTGATGACGGATCATAGAAGTTATAATTCTTGTTTCCAGGTTTTCACGGCTATTTACGTCCTTAAAAATAAGTGGTACGACCAGATAGTTCGATAGCAAATAATCACTCCTTCTCAAGTAGCGCGTACGCTCCATGAATTTCTGATACACTGATTTTAAAGATTCATAATTCTCTGGAGAAAAGCCACCTATCAAAATAGCGTCGAAATCAATCATTTCCTCATGTATTGAAGAAAATACATCCTTTTTGCTTTTTATAATACATCTATAAATTCGATCATCATCGACTTCCGTCGGGCAAATGTCACATGCTATACAACTTTTAATACTCTCATTAACCAGATACAAAAGTCTAAAATCTGCAACCTTGGAAAGATAAGAATTTATAATCGTTTTTTTTACATAATTTAGCACCTTATTATTCTTATCTTGAAGGACAATAATTCCTATTTTAGGCTTCTTCTTCAAAGCTGTATCTTTTGTTGAATTTATCATCTTAAGAACATTTGAGATCCTATTGCCAGTGCCTATGGCAGTATTAATACCATAATAGTCTTTAGCTATGTCACCAACATCTCCAGCATGTCCGGTACCTCCATACTGAGCTGTCGACTCTGCATCATTTCCGACAGCCAACATTCCTATATTAATAAAATCCAACATCTGGTAAATAAGGGTAGTCTCCTGCCCTCCATTTCTTTTTGCACCCACTGTAATACCTGCAAAAACTTTATCCTTTACCAGTTTGGAGTTTACACGTAATAATTGAAGAAAATCGTGAGTCAATGATCCCCTATCACCAAAATAAACTGGACCAGAGACCAAAATACCATTTGCCTCTTTGATTTTATTTAGAAAGGAATATATTTTTTCTTTTGCATTCTTTTCATTTCCAAATATGTCGGATAAACTAACATGCTCAATTTCTACATTATTTTGTTTTGCAGCCCAAAGACCTGCGACGAGAAGAACCTCGGAATTACTTAATCCATTTACTCCTGGAAGCCTCTTTAAATTCTTAAGTATTTTATCGAATGACTTATTGTCTTTTCTGCCGGCTTCTATAAAACTACTAAGACATATCTGTGCTTGACTGCTAAGATATTCAATAAGGTGTTCACGCGTATGAATCTGATTTATTTCTTCAACTAAAATATCTGACCCCTTACCATGCCTTAAATTACGAAGGCTCCCCGATACACCTAATAATTTCACTGTATTGCTCACAATTAGTTTAAAACACTGCTTTGTGTATTGAAATTACTCGATTAAAAAATGTGGTGCGTAATGAATCCTCTGAAGTGAGAAAAAATATGATTATTAACCAATATTTAAATATTTTCTATGGTTGGTAATTTTTTTAGAAAATATAGTTGAATAAAATTCATCTATTTCTGCTTCCCTATAATGGAATTGAAGTACTTTCTCTGCGTGCATTAACCTGGCTTTGTTAAATAAAACATCTTTAATAAATATTCCTTTTAAAACTTGAAATTGTTCGGAGCTTATAGTCGAGGTGCTAGTTGTTGTAGCTGCATAGCAATGTTCATACTGTTCCTCCAAATCCTCTATACAAAATCCCATTTTGACGCCCAGCCTATGCATTTCTGTTCCTTGATAATATTTAGCGAAAAACAAATGAACTATTGTCAACTTATCTAATTGTTGCAAATACCTGATTGTACTGAGGGCTTCGTCGTAAGTCTCTGATGGGAAACCAGCCATAGCAAACACTCCAACAATAATATTTTTTTCACAAGTATATCGAACTATCCTGTCAAGTTTCTCAATATTTACATTTTTCTTTATTAGCTTCTGTATCCTGGGAACAGCACTTTCCAACGCAAAATTAAGCATAACAACGCCTGCTTCATAAGCTGCATCTATCAACTCTTCAGAGGAAATATCTGCTCTGAACCCTGTTTGATGGTAAATCTTAATTTTCATATTAGAACGGATGATCATATTATAAAATTCTAACGCACGATCATGTTTTATATTAAAAATATCATCTAAAATAGTGAAGTCTTTTATTCCATATTCTTCATAAAGCAAACATACCTCATCAAACAAGTTCTTTGCACTTCTCATCCTGGTTTCTTGCCCCATGATATTGTGACAATAAATACACTTATAAGGGCAACCCCTGCTAGATACAAGAACGGCCTCTTTCCGTTTTACTTTTGGCCTGCCTGGAATTTCAGCATACTTATCTAGTTTGATTAAATCATAGGCAGGAAAAGGTAACTCATCAAGGTTTCCAATCCTTTTCATAGGATTCTTTACAACATTAACATTGCCATTATCGTATCGTCGGTAAGCAACTCCTCCCACATTCTTTATATCCGAAAGCTCTTTTCTTCTGATTGCTTCTATTATTAATGCCAGTGATTCTTCTCCTTCGCCTACAATACCATAATCAATATTCTCATCAAGTAACGCATGTTCAGAATCTGCAGAAATATATGGGCCTCCAGCAACAACTATTATCTTGGAGTCAAACTCCTTAATTTTCCTGGCCGTATCGAGAACTATAGATGAGGTAGTACTGAAACCACTCAAACCACAAATATCCGGATTGAAACGAGACAACACAGACTCATCCAGGTTTTCTATTGTTAAGTCTAATATTTCAACATTCAGCGAATTATTAAAATGTTTTTTTAAATATGAAGCTATATACATTACACCAATCGGAGGACTCACTTCATGCACAATAGCATGGTTATCTATGTTTTCATAATAATTAAAAAGGCATCTGATTAACAATATGTTCATGTTCTTTCTCATTTATAATTTGATTAGTAATTATCTAGTTTGACAGTAGGGTTTGTTTTCCGGAATTCTATCCAGCCACGCATAAATATCCTTGCTAAGCAGCTTTGTTGTTCTCTTATAGAAATCATTCATAGAATATGAATAAACTTTACCCCTGCCCAACATCTCCTCCTTTATCTCATCACCCGACTGGCGAAAATTGTTAAATATCTTTATATTACGGTTTTTCTTTAAATTACACTCTTTATACCAGACATATAGATAAAAGCATTCGCATCTTATCTTCCCATTACGAACGACAGGGTGAAGAAATTCTTTCGTATATCGGTAAGGAGCACCCATTATCAGCTCTATATGATGAATAGTCGTACAGGTTAAACGTGGATGCAACCCAATACTAACGTATAGAGTATCTAAATCCAGCATTCGTGCTTTTGGCGTTTCAGGCCCATAAGAATGCCTTGAAACGTCTTCACAGATAGCCTTAGCGTGTTTCCCTATAGCCGAATAAGACATAAATGGATGAAAACTTCTGATACTTCCCGTTCTTTGACGAATGTACTCAGTAAGCACACCCTGTTCACTGGGTGTTTTATCCAGATCAAACGGTCTATCACTGTTGCATAAACTCGTACTAGCTGTAGAAACTACAAGGGTACCTTTATTTAAATCCAGTAAATCGGAAAGAACATTAAAATGAGCGTAAAGGACCTCATTTCTCTCAGGATGGTCATATGCGCCTAGATACCTAAGGTCTGTTTTTAATAGAACAGTCTTACCACTTTCTACGCCCAATCTTTTATATGTTTTCTTAATATCTTTATAATTATAAGCCATAAGTTCACTTCTGATTTTTATTTCCAGTCGTTCCTGCTATCATAATTAATTATATATTTCTTTACTCTTACTCAGAGGTTAACAAACCCGCTTTTTCTAATTTCTCCGATGTTTCAATAAGGTTAAGTATTGAGGTATCAACTTCTTCAGCAATATCAATTAATGAATTTTCTCCATTAC